>JBGPYK010000142.1:0-6320 GCA_041493245.1 Methylomirabilia bacterium
CCTGGAGTGGCGCGACTACATCGAGTACCTGCAGAAGCTCGGGTCCCTCATGCCAGACGTGGAGGAGCTCGAGCTGGCGCCCAGGGGCTGCACGCCCTGCGTGTGACGGTCAACCTCGCTCACCACGACCCCGACGCGCGCGCTTTTCTGAGCGCGCGCACCGGCGACACGCGCGCCATCACAGGAGCGTAGCCGGCTCCGCTCACCCCGGGGCCCTCGTGAAGTCGCGGTCCGTCTACCCGCCGCGGGTGTGCATCTCGAGATGAGGGTCGCGCTTGAGCTCCCCGATCTGGATCAGGGGACGACGCCGTTCGGCGAGGGCGAGGCGCTGCTCCGCGCCGCGGTCGTCGCGCCGGCGCCAGGACGAGGCGATGAGACCCATGATCTCCTCGCGCCCGGCTCCGCGGCGGAGCGCCGTGCCGAGATCCGTACCCTGGGTGGCGTAGAGGCAGAGATACCAGAGACCGTCGGCGGTCAAGCGGCTCCGATCGCAGGCACGGCAGAACGGCTGGGTGGTCGAGGAGATGATGCCGAAGACGCTCCCGTCGAGGAGTCGGAAGCGGTCGGCGGGCGCGGAGCTGTCGTCGCCGATGGGCTCGATGCGCCCGTAGTGGCGCTCGAGGATGCCGAGCATGTCAGACCGGGACAGGACCTGGTCCATCGACCAGGTGGTGGCCCCGCCCACGTCCATGTACTCGATGAACCGCACCTCGCCGTTGACCCGCCGTCCGTACTCGATCAGGTCGACCAGCTCGTCGTCGTTGACCCCGCGCATCACGACGGTGTCGATCTTGAGTCCCGGCCAACCGGCCCGCCGCACGGCCAGGACGCCCTCGAGCACCCGCGCGTGCGTGTCACGGCGGGTGAGGGCGCGGAACCGGTCCGGGCGGAGCGTGTCGAGGCTCACGGTGACGCGGTGAAGCCCCGCCGCGCGGAGCGCCGGCGCCTGCTCGGCGAGTAGCACGCCGTTGGTGGTGAGGGCCAGATCGCGGATACGCGAATCGGCGGCCAGCATGGCCACGAGCCGGTCCAGGTCCTTGCGCAGGAGCGGCTCGCCCCCGGTGAGCCGCACCTTGTCCACGCCCAGATCCGCGAAGACGTCCACGAGACGCGCCATCTCTTCGAAGGACAGGATGTCTTCGCGCGGGAGCCACCCGTACTCCTCTTCCGGCATGCAGTACGAGCACCGCAGGTTGCAGCGGTCGGTGACCGAAAGCCGGAGGTTCCTCAGGGGACGGCCGAGCTGATCGCCGATCATCGGCCGCGTCACGGAAGCTCGACGAAGATCTCGCCCTGCTCGACCGTGATCGGAAAGCACGCGACACTGACCGCGGGGTTATTGGCGTTCGCCCCGGTGGCCACGTCCCAACGCCAGCCATGCCAGGGGCAGGCGACGATCGTGCCGTCGAGGTCGCCTTCCCCCAACGGGCCGCCCCGGTGGGAGCAGGTGTTGTCGATCGCATGGTAGGTCCCACCCACGTTGAAGAGGGCGAGCGTCTTCCCACCCGCGTCCACCACTCGGCCCTCGCCCACCGGGATGTCGCCGATCTTGCCCAGGGAGAGTCGCGCCATGTCCGGCCGCCTAGACGGCGAGCACCTCGCCGGGGACCGCCCGCTGCCACTCGCGCAGGAGTCCGGCCTTTCTGACGCCCACCTCAAGGTGGTCCCAGGGGAACGTCTCGCCGCCCTCCCGTGCGCGCCGCGTGTAAAAGCCCGGGTCGCCGTCCCACTCGCGGAGCGCCCGGCGCCAGTCACCCTCGAGCCGCGCGGCGCCCTCGATGAAATCGGCGACGCGCCGGTCACCGCGGGCGAGGAGCGCCTGGAGCCCCGCCTCGCGCGGGTTCTCGTGCACCACCCGCACCGCGAGCGGCCGCGCCCCGCGCTTGATGATGTCGAGCTTCGCCTCGAGGTTTCGCTGCTCGTCGAAGGGTGCCCACTGAAAGGGCGTCCACGGCTTCGGGACGAAGGAGGAGACCGAGAGCGTCAGCTTCCCGAAGGGATGGCCGTCGGGCCCCGGCACACGCAGCCGATCGAGCATCCGGCGTGCGAGGTCGACGATGGCCTCCACGTCGTCGCGCGTCTCCGTCGGCAGCCCGATCATGAAGTAGCACTTGAGGTTGGGGATCCCGTACCGCCGCACGAGGTCGCACGCCGCGTAGAGCTGCTCGTCGCTGATCACCTTGCGGACGACCCCGCGCAGCCGCTCCGTCCCCGCCTCCGGCGCCATGGTGAGGGTGCGATGGCCCCCGCGCTGAAGTGACGCGACGAGATCCTCGGTGAGGCTGTCGGCCCGGAGCGACGAGATGGACACCTCGACGCCGTGCTCCTCGATGATCTTCATCAGCTCGCCGATCCACGGGTAGTCCGACACGCACGCCCCCACCAGCCCCACGCGCTTCCCTTCTTTCGCGATCGCGGCCACCGACTCGCGCAACGACTCGAGGCTCCGGTGGCGGACCGGACGGTAAATCTGCCCCTCGAGACAGAATCGACAACCGCGCCCGCACCCCTTCCCCACCTCGAGGAGCTGCATGTGCCCGTACTCGGCCTTGGGCGTCTTCAGAAGGGAGCGTGTCTCGAAGCGGTTCACGTCCTGGAGCCTGCGCTTGGCGATCACCGCGGGCACCCCGGACTCGACGGGCGTCACCGCCGCGATGCGGCCGTCGGTCGCGTAACTCACCTCGTACGCGCCCGGCACATAGATGCCCACGATCGGTCGGAGCGCGTCGATGAAGCGGCGGCGCGCGTCGACGGCGCCGGCCGACGCGTGCGTCGCCCGGTAGGCGTCCACGATCTCGCCGACCACTTCCTCGCCTTCCCCGACCACGATCACGTCCATGAATGGAGCCACGGGCTCAGGGTTGGAGAACGCGCAGACGCCGCCCATGATCACGACAGGGTCGTCGGGCCGGCGGTCAGCGGCGCGCAGCGGCAGCCCCGCCAGGAGGAGCAGCCGGACGGCATTGATGTAGTCCCCCTCGTAGGTGACCGAGAATCCGATGAGGTCGAAGTCCGTCAGCGGGCGCAGAGATTCGAGCGAGAGGGGCGCGGTCCTCGTTCGCGCGTACTCGTCGATGTCCTCGGGATCGGGGAAGAAAACGCGCTCGCACACCACGTGGGGCAGGCGGTTCAGATGCTCGTAGATGGTCTGAAAACCCAGGTTGGACATCCCGACGGCGTAGGTATTCGGATAGACGAGGGCGACGGTGACGCGGCCGCCCCAATCCTTCCGGACGACACCTTCTTCACCCGAGACGAGCGCTTGAGCTTTCTTCTTGAGCCGCCAAGACATACGGTGAGTCTACCACGTAGAGAAGCGCCGAAGGAGCTGCGGAGGACCGTCGGAAGGTTTCGGGCGGGGGGCGAAGCCCCCCATCCCGGGTTACACGCCCATGATCTGGATGTCGATGCTGCGCGAGCGGGGTCCGTCCAGCTCGGCGAAGAGAATCGACTGGAACCGACCCAGCGAGAGCTCGCCCCCGCTGATCCCGAGCGCTACGCTGCGGCCGAGCAGGGCCGCGCGCAGATGTGACGACGCGTTCCCTCGCTCGCAATCGGAGTAGCGCGGGTCATCGTGCTTGTAGCCGGCGCTGTCGGCCACCAGCCGCTCCAGCATGGTCTTGAGATCTTCCACGAGGGCGCCCTGAAACTCGTTCACGAACAGCGCGCACGTCGTGTGGAGCGAATTCACCAGGAGAATGCCCTCCTTGATGTCCGCGCTCAGCATGATGTCCCGGATCTGCTTGGTGATGTCTACGACCTGGGTGCGCTTTTCGCTCAGCATGGTGAAGGTCTGCCTGACCACCCTCAAGGTCTGCACCTGGACTTCCTCCATGACCAAGTCAATGTGCTTCGCCTCTGGTGCCGAGGGGGGGAATCGAACCCCCACGGCCCTTGCGGACCAGCGGATTTTAAGTCCGCTGCGTCTCCCAGTTCCGCCACCCCGGCTCTCACGCAACCGCCATTCATGGTATATGGAGGCGGCGAGCGGATTCGAACCGCTGAATAGAGGTTTTGCAGACCTCCGCCTTAACCACTTGGCTACGCCGCCATGCTAATCAAGAAGGAGCCGTGTCGCGCTCCCGACCAGGTTCTGAATGGAGCGGGAAACGGGATTCGAACCCGCGACCCCAACCTTGGCAAGGTTGTGCTCTACCACTGAGCTATTCCCGCGCCCCGCTTCCGCCACAACCGCGGCAAAGTCTAACAAACGCCTTGCATGGTGTCAACTTACGGGCCTCCATGGCAGCCGTTTCGGAAGTTGGGCTGAGAAGCGCCAGAGAACGATGCGGGGACGGCAATCTGCGGGACATTCGTAGCTGCACCTATCGTCGCGGGGCCCGTGGGGCCCGCTTTGAGGTCGCAAATCGCGAGGGGGAGACACCTGCGCGGACAGGGCGCGCGCCCCGGGTCACGGATCGGCGGGAGGCGCGCCGGGTGGGGCGCGCGTCAGGGGGTGCGGGTCAGCCGGTGTCGAGCGGCCGGGGCGAACATAGACTGAGCCGGAGCATGCGGAGAAACTCGATCGGCGTCGCGGGCCGGTGGCGGCCGCGATGCAGGTAGCGCAGTCGGTAGAGCCGCTCGATCGTGAGGGCGAAGACCGTCAGCAGCCACATCACCAGCAAACTGTTCGCGTGGTGGTGCCGGATGTGCTCCATGCCGTATCGGGTTTTGCCGTCGTTGAAGCCCTCGTTTTCGATCTCCCACCGGCTCTTGGCAAAGCGGTAGAGCAGGCGGCTCCCGACCCGCGCGGGCGGGAAGTCCGTCAGCCAGTACGCCTCGACGACCCGGCCATCGGCTTTGTGCTGGCGATAGCGGAGCACCCGCACGGTGGGCCATCGTAGGCTCTCCCAGGGGTCGAAGTCGTCCGCGTCCCAGAGCTCGATGCGCTCGCCGCGTTCCTCCACGATCAGGGTGGGCGGCTGCGTGGTGAAGCGCGCCACGGCGGCGGCGAATAACGTCGGCAGGTTGTCTTTCAGCCGGGCCACGACGCGCAACCCCAGGTCGCCCGCCACGTGCAGGAACGGCGCCGTCGCAAACTCGCCGTCCGCCACGACGTAATCGGCAAAGCGCCGGCCCACCTGCGCGACCGCCCGCTGCAATAACCGCTGGCCGGCGACGTATTCGCTGTCGCCCGGCCCGTAGGGCTCGACATCGAAGGGCAGCGCCAAGCCCGTGCCGACCACACTGATCAACACGAAGTGGTGCAGGTAGCCGACCTGACCCGCGGCGTTGCGCACCGGATGGCAGAGCGTGCAGCCGGCCGCCTGCCCGTGCCCCGCCCCGGTGCCGTCGACCGCCACGCCGATCCAGCGACTCGGACGGAACGCCTTGTTCCGCTTGGCCCGCCGCACGGTCGCCGCCAGTGCCGTCCGGGTCGGCCCCGGCTCCAGCCGCTCCGTGAAGTAGCCCAGCGCGTCGTCCCCGAAGCCGCGCGCGACCCGTAACGCCCGCCGGGCGGGCGAGCGCACCAAGGCTTCGACGCCGTGAAAGCTGCACTCCCGCAGCACCTGGCCCAGCACGAGCGCCCACACCAGCGCCGCCGCCGGAATCTGGGGCCGGCCCCGGCCGTCGCCCGGCCCGCGGAAGTACGCCGTCAAGCGCAACGGCCCACAGAGGTACTTCCACAGCCGCCGAGGCGTCGGCCGGGTCACCGACGGGGCTGTCGCCGCTCCAGCACGAGCAGTTGCGCATTGGCCGCCAAGACCTCGGCGATCGCCTCCTTGAACTGCCGCCCCGCGGCCACCCGGCGTTGCACCGCAGCCGCCCAGGCCGTGGGGATATGCTGCACGCGCTGCTTACCCCCGACCATGAACGCCAGATACCAACTCGGATGGCCGGCTCCCGTGGCGCAGTGACACGTCGGTTTCCCGCACCGCCGCCGGCTCTGCGACAACGACCCGGGCAGCAGATCGGCCACCACGGCCTCCGGCAGCTGGTACCGGCGGAGCAGGGTGAACTTCCGCTGCCGCAGCTGCGCCGCCGGCTCGCCTCGCGGCTTGAGCTTCTTCTTCATCTGACTCTATCTATAGAGTAAGATCGACGGCCAAGCAAGCTTTTCGTGCGACTGCGAAAATAGCTTCCGCTGCGGGGTGGGCGTTAAGCTCGCGCGGTCAAAGGGCGCGGCGGTCACCTATCGCCGGAGTTCCGAAACGGCTGCCTCCATGGCTCCTGTCCCCGGAGGCATCGCGCAGCCTCCTCGGGAGGCGTCGGGTTGATGAAAAAGCCGGTCCCCCATTCAAATCCCGCCACTCGGGTCAATTTGGGGATGATTTCCAGGTGCCAGTGGAAGTGGTCGAGCGTCCTCGCCCGAAGTGGAG
>JBGPYK010000318.1:0-4016 GCA_041493245.1 Methylomirabilia bacterium
CCGTACCCGCTTCCGCACGCGACATCCAGGGTCCGGAGACCCGCGACCCGGTCGGCCGCAAACCGGTAGCGCGCGATGTGATCGGCCAGGATCCGCTCGGGAGTGAGGCCGGGCACGACGCGCTCGCCCGTGAAGTCCATCAGGGCCATCTCGCGGGACCTGGCTGACCGAGCCTCCCGCTCCGGAGAGCGTGTCCCCGCGCCTCCCCGCGCTGTCCGGTCGAGGCGACGACGAGAACGCGACGCGGTCCCCGCTCACGCATGCGGCACTCCGCGCGAGAGCGCCAGCCCCGCCAGCCGCCGCGCGAGACTCCACTCGCCCGGCCGCAGCAGGAACGCCTGCCAGAAGAGGATTCCCACGACGAGGACAAGTCCGCTCGCCAACCCGTCGGCCCCCATCCACAGGAGTCCCGCGACCGCCGTCCAGCCGCAGAGCGCCACGGCTAGGAGGGGCCTGGCGCCACGGAAGCTCACGTGGAACCGCGTCGCCATATGCCACGCGGCGAGGCCGAAGGTCAACGCCTGCGACGCCGCCACCGCCACGCCCAGACCCCCGAGCCCCCACCAGCGGATCAGCGCGAGCGCACCGGCGACGAGGAGCGTCTGGCCGGCGGCGGTGATCGCGAAGCCAACCCAGATGCGGCCCGTACCGACCTGCGCGGACCAGCAGACGTTCGCCGCCGCCTGGAAGAGCGCGGCCAGGGCGAGCCACGCCGTGATCCCCCCTGCGCCCGCGTACGCTTGGCCGAACACGAGCGCGACGAGGGCGCGGCCGCCGAGGGCCAGGAAGATCGCGCCGGGGAGAGTGACGAACAGGGTGCAGCGCAGCATGGTGTCGAGGCTGCCGCTGAACCCGCGGCCCGTCGCGTGGAGTTCGGCAATGGCCGGCATCAGCGGGACGGCAATCGCGCCTGACACGAGCATCAGCACGCGGGCGGTCGCATCACCGATCTGATACAGCCCCACCGCCTCGTACCCAAGCACCCAGGCCAGGTAGGAACGCACAAACCACGCCGTCCCGAAGAGGGTCAGCGCGTTCAGGAAGGACGGCGCGGCGATGTGGAAGGCGCGTGGGAGGAGCCTGGCCGCTGGGGGCGCGTCGACCTCGCCCCTGGGCTTTGCGTGAAGCTCGGCGATCATCCTTCGGATCGGCCATGCCGAGCCGAGCCAGACCACCGCCTCGGTGAAGATGGCGGCGACGATGATCCCCGGCAGCCCGAGCCACGGCGTCAGCAGGAGCGTGGAGACGAGCATGGCTGCAGTGCCGAGCGCGGAAAGTCCAGCAAGGAGGTGGATTCGCTGGAACCCCTGGAGGACGGCCGAGCGGAAGGCGCCCGCGACGGAAAAAATCAGCGCGACCGCGCCGAGCCGAAACAGGAGGCTGAGGGACGGCTCGTGGTAGAAGCCAGACAGGCCGCCGGCGCCGAGGAAGAGCGCGGCCCCGACCCCGAACGAGACGGAGAGGATCACCCGCGCGAACCGACCTGCCACCCCGAGCACCACGCCCGGGCGTGTCGGCCGGTCCTCGGCGATCAGCTTGGTGACGGCGACCGGCAGGCCGAGGTCGCAGAGCGTGCCCGCGAGGCTCAACACGTAGCTGACGATCGCGAACAGGCCCACACGGTACGGGTCGAAGAGCCGGGCCACCACGATCGACTGGACCATCGCGAGGGCGCGGGAGACGAGCGTGGCGCCGAGAATGGAGAAGGCGCCACGGGCGACGCGGCGCGAGAGGTCGAAACTTGGCTCGTGATCTGTCATGTCAGCGCGGCGCGCCGGAATCGAAGTCGGCGCGATGCCACCTTAGACCCAGCGCCGCCAGGAGACCCCGGCACCGACGAGCCCGCCGTGGTCGCGGACGTAGTGATCGACGATCTCCCGCCAGCGTCCCTGGGCGCGCAGGATCAGTTCCACACTTTCGCGAACCGCCCCCGCCCCGCCGCGCGCCCGTGTCACCACGTGGGCTACCGCCCTCGCCTCCGCGCTGGCGTCGGCCACCGCGATGGCCAGACCCGCCCGCTGCAGCGCCGGCACGTCGAGCAGGTCATCGCCGATGAAGGCGACGTCGGCGGGGGCCAGGGCGAACTCGGTGGCGAGGGCCTCCAGGCTCTCCCCCTTGCGGCGGGCGCCGAGGAGGATCCGGTCCACGCCGAGCTTCTCGCCGCGCATCTTCGCGATGGTGCTCGTCTCGCCGGTGACCATCGCCGTCCGGATCCCCGCCCGTTTCGCCAGAGCCACCGCGACGCCGTCGTGGGTGTGGAACATCTTCAACTCGTCACCGCTTTCCGCCAACGCCATCCGGCCGTCGGTGAGGACGCCGTCCACGTCCATGACGAGCAGGCGGATCTTCCGGGCGCGGGCCGTGACGTCGCGTCTCACGTCGAGTACCGGAAGGCCCGGACGGGCTGCGGGGCGGGCGCGGGCTGCTGCTGCTCGAGCATCGGCAGCGCGACCACGACCGCCATGAAGAACCAGAACGGCTCCATGATCCGGATGATGATGAAGGTGTTGGACCCGATGGCGTGGATGAGGAGACCGACCGTTCCCGCCAGGAAGCCGACGACGATTCCGCGGTCATTGGGCTCGCGGAGCTGGCCCAGCGAGTCGCCCGCGCTCCGGAGGATGGCGAGGACGAGCCAGAGGAACGCGGCGAGGCCCACGATACCGGTCTCCACCAGCGTCCGGAAGTACTGGGCGTCCATGAAGCGGAAGCCGGTGACGCCGAAGCCAAAGATGGGGCGCTTCACCCATCCCTGCACGGCGTCGCGCATGCTGTGGAGCCGTTCCGAGGTCGACGGATCGAATCCGACCGTCCCGACCCTGACGGTCGGCTGGTTGACCTGCGTCTTGAACGTGTACTGGACCCGCTCCCTCACCGACGCCGGCATGAGCGAGGAGAAGAGCAACGGGGACGCGACGAGGGCGATGCCGAGAAGCGCGACCATCGCCCGCCGGCGCCGCGAGAAGAGCGCGAGCGTGAGCATCGTCGGCAGCAGGCCGAGGTAGGAGGCCCGCGACAGCGTGTAGATGAAGGGCAAGAACATGAGACTGACGAGCGCCAGGCTCCATCCCCGCACCGGCAACCGCGTCGTCTCGAGGGCCAGGCCCCCGAGGATCCCTATCATGAAGAGCAGGTACCCGCCGAAGGTGTTCGGCTCGCCCGATTCGCCCTCGAAGGGCGCCGAGACGCGCTGCCCGCTGGGGATCTGGGCCATCCCGATGACGCTCACCACGGCGGCGGTCACGAAGGCCGTCATCATCAGGCGCCACGCCTGCTCCCGGTCGCGCAGGTTGTTGAGGGTCATGTAGAAGACGATGAAGTACTCGACGTACTTCAGGACGTACAACCAGCCGGCGCCCGTCCGCACCGTCCCGCTCAGGTAGCCGATGAGGGTCGCGGTCAGCGTGGTCGCGACGTACGCGACGATGGGGCCGTTCAGTCTGGTCTTGACCGCGAGGCCCAGCTCCTTGTTCACCGCCATCTTCGCCAGCCAGCTGAACGAGATGACGATGAGCAGCACGTCCTCGAGGCGGATGACGACGGAGCGCCCCTCGGCGAGCGCTCCCCGACTGCCGCCGAACTCAGGAGACAGGAGCATGGAGAAGAGCACGAGGTAGAGACCCGCCTCGGTCCGGATGAACACCAGGATGAAGACGGCAAAGGCGAAGGCCGCCCCTACCATGTAGTGCAGGGGCATCGGCTACTTGGCGCGCACCACGTGGTTCCGTAGGCCGAGGCGCCCAAGTTCCGCGCCTCTGGCGTCCGCCTCCTCGCGAGAGGCGAAGTTCCCGTGCCGGATCACGAAGGTCTGCGCCTCTCCGGGCTGCGCCGCCACGCGAACCTGGTAGCCCTTGGCGCGCAAGCCCTCGGCGAGCTGCACGGCTCCGTGCAGCAGCAGCGGCTCGCCGACCCGCACGCTGAGGGAGTCGCCGGCGCCGAGGACGACGGACTCCGGGAACCCCTGCTCGCGAAGCGTGGTGACGATGACCTCGGCCTCGCGCGCGCCCGACTCGCGC
>JBGPYK010000478.1:0-2908 GCA_041493245.1 Methylomirabilia bacterium
AGCGCCGTCCACAGCCACATGATGCCGAGGCCGAAGCCGACGTCGCCGACGCGGTTGACGACGAAGGCCTTCTTGCCCGCCTGCGCCGCCGCCGGCCGCGCGTACCAGAAGCCGATCAGCAGGTACGAGCAGAGCCCCACCGCCTCCCAGAAGACGTAGAGGAGGAGGAAGTTGCCGGCCAGCACCAGCATCGTCATCGAGAAAACGAAGAGGTTGAGATAGGCGAAGTAGCGGGCGTACCCCGGATCGTCGTGCATGTAACCGACGGAGTAGAGGTGGATGAGCGAGCCGACGCCGGTGACGACGAGCAGGAGCACGCCGGTGAGGGGGTCGACATGCGCCGTCACCCACGTCTCGAAGTCGCCGGCGACGATCCACGGAAAGAGCCCGACCTCGATCGGTTGCCCGTTCCAGATGCGCGCGAAGACGGCGCAGGCCGCGACGAAGGACGCGAAGAGGGCGGGCACGGCGATCCAGTGAGCGTGGCGCCCGGTGAGGCGCCCGAAGAACATGTTGAGGAGCGCGCCGGCGAGAGGAAATGCGGGAATCAACCAGACCGAGGTAGACACCGCGTCAATCTAACGAAGGGCCTAGGGGGTGTCAAGGATGCGCGCGTGCTATGATCGCCGTCGTGCTTGTTCGGTCGCGAACGAAGTCGTGGATCCTCGTGGTCGTCGTGCTGTTCCTCGCGGTGGTCGGTTCAGTGTCCTACCTTGGCTGGCGCCAGTCCGTGCCCGGCGTGCGCGTCACCGTCACGCCGCCGCGCGTCCTCGGTCATACGACGACGATCCCGCTCGTGGTCGAGGCGGCGGGCGGCCAGGTCGTCCGCGTCGAGGTGCGCGTGCTCCAGGGCGATAGATCGGCCGTGGTGATCGCGCCGGAGGGCAAGCTCGGCCGCCGCGCGGAGATTCCCGTCACGATCGAGAGCGCCGCGCTCGGCCTCCGCGAGGGCCCGGCCACGGTGGAGGTGTGGGGCCGCGATGATTTCTGGCGCCCGTTACGCCTGACCGATCGCGCGGCCGCGCGCTTTTCCGTGACGATCGATCTCACGCCGCCCCGCATCGACGTCGTCGCCTCGACCCAGTACCTGGCGCCCGGCGGCGCGGGCGTCATCGTCTTCCGCGTGGGCGACGCCGTGCGGTCGGACATCCGCGTGGGCGCCCTCCCCTTCCCGAGCTTCGCCGCTGGCGCCCAAGATCGCGTCGCCCTCATCGCGCTGCCATACGACTTCGCGCCCGGCACGCCGCTGACGATCTCGGCGCAGGACGAAGCGGGCAACGGCGCGAGTCACGGAATCGCCGCCGAGATCCTGCCGCGCCGCTTCCGCCACGACCGCCTCGAAGTGAAGGACGCGTTCCTGCAATTAAAGGTCCCCGAGCTGCTGCCCCAGCACCCGCCCTCGCAGCCGCTGATCGACGCGTTCCTCGTGATCAACCGCGACCTCCGCCGCCAGGCCGAGGAGGGGAAGCGGAAGATCGCCGCCAAGACCACCGACAAGCCGCTGTGGGAAGGTCCGTTCCTCCAGCCGCGCAACACGAAGGTCTTCTCCAACTTCGCCGAGACGCGCACGTATATTTATGGTGGGCGCGAGATCGACACCCAGGTTCACTTCGGCTACGACCTGGCGTCCACCAAGCAGGCCCCCGTGCCCGCCGCCAACACGGGCATCGTCGTCTTCATCGGCCCCCTGACGATCTACGGCAACACCATCGTCGTCGACCACGGCTGGGGCCTCATGACCCTCTACGGCCACCTCTCCTCGATTGCGGTGAAGGTCGGCGACTCCGTCGACAAGGGTCAGGAGATGGGCCGCAGCGGCACGACGGGTCTCGCCGTCGGCGACCACCTGCACTACGAGGTGCTGGTCAACGGCGTCTCGGTGACCCCCCTCGAGTGGTGGGACGCCAAGTGGATCCGCGACCGCTTCAACGGCCCGCTGAAGGCCGCCGGCCTCGCGGAGATCGCCGGCGTCGAAGGCGCCGCGGGCGACGACGCGCGCGAAGCACCCGCGCGCCGCCGCTCTCGCCGCGCGCGCTGACCTCGGAGGGAAGCTTCGGAAAGACTCGCAGCCTGCTAAAAGCTGCCGAACTTCTCGTAGGCGGCGAGGGGTGTCATGCCGCGCTTCACGGCCTTGCGCACCAAGTTCTCGGTACCGACGAGCTTCTCGCAGCGCGTGAGGACCTCGTGGGCGACCCGGCGCGGCACGACGACGACGCCGTCGAGATCGGCCACGATCACGTCGCCAAGCGCGATACGCACGCCGCCGATCGTCAGTGGCTGCCCCCAGTCGCTGACCCGCCAACGCGGGACCGAATCTTGAGGACTGCGGTAGCGGACGAAGGTCGGAAATCGCATGCGTGCCAGATACGCGGCGTCACGAGTGCCGCCGTCGATCACGGCGCCCCGCACGCGGCGCGCGCGGAACCACTCCGCCGACAGCTCGCCGAAGTGGGCGGCGACATTGTCATTGGCGGCGAGGATCAGCACCGAGTCGGCGGGGACGGCGCCGAGCATCGTGAGGAATCGCCGCAGTGTCTGGTCGCGCTCGCGCGGAGTCCCGCGATGCGCGCGGCCACGCGCGGTGAAAGCGTAGCCGGCCAGACGCATGTCGGGGACGAGGGGCTGGATCGCCGACGGCAACGTCTGGCGCTGGAGGCCCATCTCGTCCATGACATCCGTGATGGCCGCCGTGTAAACGCGAGCGAACCGGCGTGGCAGGTTGTCGGTGCGTGGCGTGGCCATGGCTTCCGGCCACCATCATACTCGAGCAGGCTGCTGAAAAAGGCCCATCTGCTTCGTTGGCGCCCTTGTCCGCACGCTCAACGTACAGGGAGTACGCCTCGCGTGCGGCCGGCGGGCGCCGCCTCGCATCTGGACCTTTTTGAGCAGCCTGCGAGGGTTTTCCGAA
>JBGPYK010000178.1:0-5574 GCA_041493245.1 Methylomirabilia bacterium
AAAGAGTGGGAATGGCTCGCCGGTGATCGAAGCGAAGGCGGCTGTGGTCAGAGGACGCCGTCCGCCCGCCTCCCGCCGTGTCACCGGTCGGCGTGCGCGTCGCTCGTTCATGAATAATCGCAGGAGCAGCCTGCTACGCCTTGCCGGCGAGGGCGCGCTTGAGCTGGTCCAGGTGGTTGTCGTCGTGCCAGGCCATGTGGCTCACAAAGTCGTCGATGGTGATCTTGCCGCGCGTGGCGTGGACGCCGGCGCGCTTCCACGCCTCGGCGGGGAGCTTCTTCAGGAACTCGAGCGACTCGTCGCGGCGCTTGCGGAACGCAGCGAGGGCGGCGTGCGCGTCGTCGCGAAAATACTGGCGCTCTTCAGCCCAGCGCTCGGGAGTCGCGGCAGCCAGTGCTGGATCGTCCATCGCCATGATGGTCGTGAAGCGGTCCATGAACAGCTCCTCGGCGTCACGCAGATGGCAGACCACTTCTTTGGCCGACCAGTTCTTCGCATCCGGCCGCTTCGAGACCGCGGCGTCCGTCTGACCGCGGATCGCGGCGGCGAGATCGTCCGCGGTGCGCGCCAGCCGCGCGAGCCGCTCTTCGACCGGCAGCGTGGCGTACTCCTCGATGCTCGCCATGGGGTTCCTCCTGTCGGGCACGAGTTGGTAGAACAGGCTCGATTCGCGCTTGTAGAAACCCTCGGTGTGGAACGAATCGGGCAGGCGCAGCAGCGTGTAGTCGACGTGGTGCCCGACCTCGTGCAGCAGCGTGCGGAGGAACGTGCGGAAGGCGACCACGCGCTTCTGCTTGGCCGTGCGCATCCAGAGCTGGATCTTCGAGGGGCGGCCGGGCGTGGCTGTGTAGAGGCCGTGCAGCTCGCCCCATTTCGCGTGGGGGCGGGCGGCGAGCACCTCCACCCGTACGGGCGGGATGCCGAGCGCGTCGGTGAGCCCGCGGATCAACCCCTCCGTCGCGGTTTGCGTGGCGACGCGTTCCTCGTAGCGCAAGGCGGCCTCGAGGCCAGCGACGAGAGGATGCAGCCTGTCGGGCCGGTCGAGGCGCACCTCCGTGATGCCGTCGCTCTTGCGGTAGACCGTCTGCTGGGCGCGCGCGAGCCGCGCGTAATACGAGAATGGCATGGGTGTTTATTTATCGGAGGCGCTCGGCCGGCTTCTGCCGAGGGTGGCCTGCTGTCGGCACGTGTGGCTCCGTTGTCAGCGTCCCTTCCAGTTAGGCTTGCGCTTCTCGAGAAACGCGCGGGCGCCTTCGACGCGGTCTTCCGTAGTCCGGAGCAGCGTCGACAGGTCGTTCTCGAGCCGGATGCCGTCGGCCAGCGGCAACTGGAGCCCCTTGACCACCGCCTCCTTGGCGTAGCGCAGGGCGATGGGCGACTTACCGGCGAGGTCGCGGGCCAGCGCGAACGCCGCAGTGAGGACGTCGCCCGCGGGGACCACGCGCTCGACGAGGCCGAGCCGCAAGGCCTCAGCGGCTCCGATCCGCGTCCCCGTGAGGATCATCTCGAGGGCTTTGCCGCGCCCGATGAGCCGCGGCAGCCGCTGAGTGCCACCGCCGCCCGGGATGATGGCGAGGTTGATCTCGGTCAGCCCGAGCAGCGCGTCGTCGGCGGCGATGCGGATGTCGCAGGCGAGCGCCAGCTCGAGCCCGCCGCCCAGCGCGACTCCGCGGATCGCGGCGATGATTGGCTGCGGGCACCGGTCCATCACCTGACGGAAATCGAGCCGGCGGCGCTGCTCGCGGAGCTGCACGGGCGCCTGCGGCTCCACGAACTCCCGGATGTCGGCGCCCGCGGAGAACGCGCGCTCGCCCGCCCCCGTGACCACGACCACGCGGACGTCGTCGTCCGTGGCGAGCGCGGTAAAGCAGCGGAGCAGCTCCTCACGCATCGCCGTGTTCATCGCGTTGCGCACGTCGGGCCGATTCAGCGTCACGGTGGCGACGTGGCCGGCCACCTCGTAGAGGACGGTCTCCCCGCTCATGCCGGGAGGCCGCCGACCACGCGCCGGCGGCGCAGGTCCTCGATCGCCGCGTCGTCGTAGCCCAGTTCGCGCAGCACCGCGCCGGTGTGCTCGCCGAGGGTCGGCGGCCGGCCGCCGTCGCGCGTGGGCGAGTCCGAGAAAACGAGGGGGTGTCCCATGAGACGGAGACGCCCGACCTCGGGGTGGTCGTACTCGCGGATCATCTCGTGATGGCGCACCGCGGGGTCCTCCATGAATTCCCGGAGCGTCTGGACGGGCGCCGCCGGAATGTCGTAGGTGGCGAGGACTTCGAGCCAGTGGGCGCGCGGCTTCTCGGCGAAGCGCCGCTCCAGCCGGGGCAGGAGGACCTCGCGGTTGTCGAGGCGAAGGAGCCACGAGGCGAAGCGCGGATCGTCGGCCAGCTCGCGCAGGTCGAGCGCGTCGCACAGCTTCACCCAGAACGTCTGGTTGCCGCACGCCACGAAGAACCACTCGCCGTCGCTGCCCTGATAGAGACGGTACGTGGGGTTATCGCGGAAGATCGATTGTTTGCCCGGGTAATCCACGACGTTGCCCGACTGCAGAGCCAGCGCCGCGTGGAGCAGCGACGTCTCGACGCGCTGGCCCCGGCCCGTGCGCTCGCGGACGAAGAGCGCGGCCAGGATGGCCTGGGCCGTCAGCGCCGCCGCGTAGTAGTCCGTGACGGCGATGCGGAGGTACTGCGGGGAGCCGCCGAAGCCCTGGAGCGCCTGCAGGCCGCTCATCGCCTGGAGCAGCGGGTCGAAGCCCGGACGGTCGGCGTACGGTCCGGTAGAGCCGAAGGCGGTGGTCGAGCAGTAGATCAGCCGCGGGTTGATGGCGCTGAGCTGCGCATAGCCCACGCCGAGCCGGTCGGCGACACCGGGACGCATGTTTTCCATCACGACATCCGCGCTCCCCGCCGCCCGCTCCACGATAGCCCGCCCGTCAGGCGCCTTCAGATCGATCGCGATCGACCGCTTCCCCCGGTTCCAACCCGGGAACCCAGGCAGCTCCCGAAACGAGTCCCCCGCCAGCGGCTCGACTTTCACGACATCAGCCCCCAAATCCGCCAACATCATCCCCGCATACGCCCCCGCAATATACCCAGTAAGATCGACAACCCGAATCCCATCAAGCGGCGGCGGAAGGATGTCAGGCACCAGCCCGTATTACCGGATTGCCGGGCCGATGAAAAAGGGCCAGATGCTAGGCGGCGACGAGCGACGACTGAGGCGTGGCCCGGCCACGTCGCCGCAGTGCGAGGTGAGCGCCGGTCGCCGGCGCGAGCTGAGCGGTGAAATGATCGAAGATCGAGCGACGAGCCAACGACGCAGATGGCCCTTTTTCATCGGCCCGCGACATACCGAACGATCAGCTCGCGGTGATAGTCACCGTCGCCATACATCGGCTCCAGCGCCTTGGCGCGCTTGAAGTAAAGATGCAGGTCATATTCCCACGTAAAGCCGATCCCGCCGTGCACCTGGATGGCGTTGCCACACACCTTGCGCGCGGCGTCGCCGACGTAGGCCTTGGCGACGGACGCGGCCAGCGCCGCGTCCTCGGCGCCCGCGTCGAGCGCCCATGCCGAATAGTACGTCGCCGCGTGCGCGTTCTCGACCTCGAGCAGCATCTCGGAGCACATGTGGCGGATCGCCTGGAAGGACCCGATGGGCTGGCCGAACTGCTCGCGCACCTTGGCGTAGCCGACCGCCATGTCGAGACAGCGGCGCGCGGCCCCGAGCATCTCGGCGGCGGCGCCCACCGCTCCGCGCCGGAGCAGGCCGGCGACGAGCGCGCCTGCCGTGCCCGGCGCGCCGAGCACCGCGTCGGCGGGGACGGCCACCTGCTCCAGGCGGACGTTCACCCAGCGGGTGGCGAGATCCATCCCCGCCACCGGCGATAGGGCGACACCGCGCGCGGACGGCTCGACGAGGAAGAGCGTCAGCCCCTTGGGCGTGCGGGCGGGGACGAGGAGGATGTCGGCGATGTGGGCCCACGGCACGAACTGCTTGTCGCCTGTCAGCACCCAGCCTTGCGGGGTCCGCTCGGCGCGCGTCTTCACCGCCTCCGGGTTCCAGTCGAGGTCGGCGTCCAGGAACGCGACGGTCGCGCGCGCCTCCCCGGTGGCAATGGCGGGCAGCCAGCGCTTCTGCTGGGCGTCGGTCCCCGCGTCCGCGATGGCCGTGCCGGCCAGGACCGTTGGCAGGTAGGGACCGGGGAAGGCGGCGCGCCCCAGCTCCTCGAGGAGGACGGCCGTCTCCACCATGCCGAGCCCGCTGCCGCCGTGGGCTTCGGGCAGCGACAGGCCCAGCCAGCCGAGCTGCGCGATCTCCTTCCACAGGGCCTCGCTCTCGCCGCGGGGATCGTCCCACAGCGAGCGGACGGTGGCGGGCTTGCAGTGCTCGTCGAGGAAGGCGCGCGCCGAGTTGCGGAGGAGCTGCTGATCGGAGGTGAAGGCGAAGTTCATGGCGTCAGGCCTTGACCCGATCCGCGCGGATCTCTTTGGGCAGACCGAGCACGCGCTCGCCGATGACGTTCTTCTGGATCTCCGAGGAGCCCGAGTAGATGGTCCCCGCGCGCGACCACAGGAAGGCCGTCGCCCACGTCCCCGGCTCACCCGACGACGTGTCGATGTCGTCCCACTCGTGCTGGGCCGTGATGAGCTGACCCGCCGGTCCGAGGATCTCGATCGCCGTCTCGTAATAGCGCTTCTCGAACTCGGTGTACGAGAGCTTGGTGATGGACGAGGCCGCGCCGGGGGAGTCGCCCTTCTGCAGATCTGAGAGCACCCGAAGCGCCGCGTAGCGCTGGACCTCGAGATCGGCGTACATGCGGCCCAGCTTCGCCCGCACCGCCGCGTCCTCGATGAGCGGCTTGCCCCCGCGCCGAAGATCCTTCGTGGCCTTCACGAGCTGGGTGAACGCCGAGGCGGCGCGCGTGACTCGACCCAGCGAGTTGGCGCCGCGCTCGTAGCCGAGCGTGGTCTGCGCGATCTCCCAGCCCTGGCCGAGCCGGCCGATCAGGTCGACCTTCTCGGCGCGCGCGTCCGTCATGAACACTTCGGAGAACAGCGAGCTGCCGGTGATCTGGCGCAGCGGGCGCACCTCCACCCCGGGCTGGCGCATGTTGAGCAGCACGCAGGAGATGCCCCTGTGCTTGGGCACCTTCGGATCGGTGCGGCAGAGGAGGATGCCCCAGTCGGCGATGGGCCCGCTGCTCGTCCAGATCTTTTGGCCGTTGACGAGGAAGTGGTCCCCCTGATCCTCGGCGCGAGTCCTGAGGCTCGCGAGGTCGGAACCGGCGTTGGGCTCCGAATAGAGCTGGCACCAGATCTCCTCGGCCGTCAGGATCTTCTTGAGGTACCGCTGCTTCTGCCACTCCGTGCCGTGGACGATGATGGTCGGCCCGATGAAGCCGATGCCGAGGCCGTTGATCGTGGGCGGCGCGTTGACCCGCGCCATCTCGTCGGAGACGATGGCCTGCTGCATCGGCGTCGCCCCGCGGCCGCCATACTCCTTGGGCCAGAGGGTGCCGACGTAGCCCGCCTCGTAGAGCGTGCGGTGCCACGCCTTGCGCTCGTCGAGGGTCTT
>JBGPYK010000333.1:0-3911 GCA_041493245.1 Methylomirabilia bacterium
AAGGCAAGCTGACGGCCGGCGACCCCATGTCCGTAGGCCGCACCGTGTCGCTCATCCTCAGATTGCAAGGATCCGACTTCCTCTACGGCTACGGAGACAGCTTCATCTCCGGCCACCGCAGCGGCGCCGGCATCACGCTACGAAAGGTCGGCGGCTAGGAACCGGTCTTGCGCAGGGACTTGATCAGCTCGCGGTAGCCCGCGTCGTTGCTGTCGTGGGGCGCCTTGTACTCCTCGGAGTGCTTGGCCAGGATCAGCGTCGCCTTGAAGTAGCCGCCGGGATTCCAGCTGCCCTCGACCACGGCGCCGCGTCCCTCGCCGAAGAGGTCGGGCGGCGTCCCCTTGTGACGCACGGGGACGCTGGCCTTGCCGTCGGTGAGGGTGAAGGTCAGCTCGAGTGCGCGGGGCTCCCACTTGAGCGAGCCAGGAGCCACGAGCCCGCCGAGGCGGTACGCCTTGCCGGCGACGGGCGCGGCCTGGATCTCCGCAGGCGTGACGAAGTACACGGCGGACTGCGTAACGCCCGCGTAGATCATGTAGCCGAGCGCCACGACAATGATGGCGCCGCCGGCGAGGAATTTCGTGCGCTTCGTCATGGCTTGCGCCGCTGCGCGAGCGAGTCGAGCCGGCGCTCGCGGCGGACGAGGGCGCGCCAGTAGCCGCCGAGCACCACGACGGCGAGGCCGTACGCCGCCGCGACGAATCCCCAGTAATCGGCGCTCACGCGCCGAGCTCCGCTTCGCGGCGCAGGAGGCGCACGCGCTTGGTCACGAGATACGCGTAGAGCAACGCGAACGCCACGATGTTGACGAGGAGCGCCCACCGGATCGACGGGGACACCGTCGCCGGCCCCGGACGCAGGAGCGACGGCGGCTGGTGGAGCGTGCGCCACCAGTAGACGGAAAAGTGTACGAAGACGACGTTAAGCGAGGCAAGGATACCGACGACCGCGGAATAGCGCGCGGTGCGCTCGCGGTCCTCGATCATCCCGCGCAACAGCAGATAGCCGAGGAACATGATGAAGAGGACGGCGGCGCTGGTGAGCCGCGCGTCCCACGTCCACCAGGTGCCCCACGTCGGCTTGCCCCAGATCGCACCGGTCGCGATGGCGACGCCCATGAACACCACGCCGACTTCGGCGGACGCGTGCGCGACGGCGTCATCCGTCTCCGAGCGCCGCCAGAGATAGACGATCGAGGCGATGAGGACGATGGCGAACGCGACGTATTCCGCGACGATCACCGTGGGGACGTGCAGGTACATGATGCGCTGGACGTTGCCCTGGATCACCTCGCGGGGCGCGACGCCGAAACCCATGACGAGGCCGGCGCCGAGGGCGAGGATGGCCAGCCAGCCGAGCGCGCGGCTCATCCGATCATCCCTCGAGGAGGGCGTCGAAGGTGAGGAGCCCGGCCACGAGGTAGACGACGTCGGCGGCCACGAGGAGCTTGAGCCAGTGGGCCACCCCGGCGAGCGGCTCGCCGGCCAGCACCGCCTCGGTGGCTTTGACCGAGGCCAGCAATACCGGAATTTCCACGGGCAGGAGCAGGACCGGGAACAGCAGCTCCCGCGCGCGCACGTGGGCCGTCATGGCGGCGAAGAGCGTGCCCACGGCGGCGAAACCCACCGTTCCGAGGAGCAGCACCAGTGACAGCGCGGGCACGGCGCGCCCGATGTCGACGTTGAAGAAGAGGGCGAAGAGCGCCAGGAGGATGGCTTCCACGATGAGCATGAGCGCCAGGTTCCCCGCGACCTTGCCCAGGTAGATCGCCGATTTGTCGCCGGGCGCGAGGAGCAACCCGTCCCAGCAGTCGTTCTCGCGCTCGGCAAGGAACGTGCGCCCGAGCCCCACGAGACCGTTCAGGACGAAGCCGAGCCAGAGCAGGCCGGGGAGTGCGGAGACGAGGCGCTCGTGGTCGGCGCCCAGCGTGAACTGGAAGACGAAGAGCAGCAGCAGCGAGAAGAACAGCAACGCATTGAACGTCGCTTTGGAGCGCCGCTCCGTGAGGACGTCCTTCCACAGGACGATGAAGGCCCGGCGGGCGTACGTCACGCCCCCTCCTCGACGGCCAGTTCGTAGAGCCGCCGCACGCCCTCGGCGCCGAACGGGGCCACCGCGGTGTCCGCGGTGATCCGCCCGCCCGCCAGGATCGCCGCGCGGTCGGCGGCACCGAAGCCGCGGCCGAAGCTGTGTGTCGACATGATCAGCGCCCCGCCCCCGCTCTTGAAGGCCTGTAGGTACTCCTCGAGCCACTTGGCGCCCTGCTGGTCGAGGCCGGTGAAGGGCTCGTCCAGCAGCAGCACGCGCGGCCGGGCGATCACGAGCCGGGCGATGGAGAGCCGCCGCTTCATGCCCGCCGAGAACGTGCGCGCGCGCTCGTCCCCCCAGCGGTCCAGCTCGACGGCGGCCAGCGCCGCGCGCAGCTCGGCGGCGGAGGCGCGCCGCCCCGCCAGCGTCACCCAGAAGCGGAGGTTCTCGAGCGCGGTGAGATCCTCGTAGAGCCACGAGCCGTGGGCGAGGAAGCCGAGCTGACGGCGCGCGGCCTCGGGCTCACGCGCGCAGTCGGCGCCGGCGACGAGGACGCGGCCGCTGGTGGGGCGCACGAGCGTCGCGATGATCCGGAGCAGTGTCGTCTTGCCTGCGCCGTTGGCGCCGAGGAGCGCCAGGCCTTCCCCCCGCCGGACGTCGAGGTCGACCCCGTCCAGCACGAGGTGCCCCGCGTACGCTTTCCGGAGCCCGCGGGTCGAGATCAGAGGATCGAGAAGGTCGGCGTCGACGGTCATGGATGAATCGATCGATTGTCCCGCATAGGGTGGGGCCAGTCAAGAATGCGACGGGCACGCGCGCGCTCGTCGGCGGCCAGAAAGCGCCACACGAGGGCCATGACGACGGCCATGTCGATCACTCCACTCACCGACCACATGACAATTCCGCCCCACGCCTGGTCTTCGAGCGCGTTCGCTGCCCGGGCCCCATAGAACGGGTAGAGCACGGAGGGCCACAGTGCCAACGCGAGGCCGAGCGCCGCGCTCTGGAAGGCCGCGAGCACGACATAGACGATCGCGGCCGCAGGACGCGGCGGCCGCCGCACGCGCGGCGCGGGGTCGAGCAGCGGCCACCAGAACACGAGGGCGGCGCCGAAGAAGGTCAGGTGCTCGAGCGCATGGACGCGCCCGTCCGCGAGCGCGCGCTCGTAGAGGACGGGCAGGTGCCAGAGCCAGACCACGGCGGCGAAGAGCCACCACGCGAGGGGCATCGCCGTCAGCGTCCGAAGGAGCCGGCGCAGCACGCCCCGACGCGCGAAGAGCGGCCGCAGGGCGGCGCGCCCGCGGGCGGGGAGGGCCCACAGCGCGATGGGAAACGGATCGGCGAGTAGGACCAGCGGCGCGGCCAGGCTTGTCAACAGCAGGTGCTGGACCATGTGCGCGACGAACCCCTCGTGCGCCAGCGTGTCGAGCGGTGACACGAGCGCGACCGCGAGCGCGGCGAGGGCGGCCATGGCGGCGGCGAGGCGCCGCGCGCGGGGCGGGTGGGCGGCGCGGGCCGACAGGCGGAGCCACCCCGTGACGTAGGCGGCGGCGAGGAGGAGGAGGACGGCGATCGCCGTCATCGTCAGAGCAGGGCGAGCACGGCCGCCACGACGCTGTACGCCAGCTCGACGCCGAGGATCGCCAAGTTGAGGACGGCGAGCGCGATGAGGATCCGCTCCGCCAGGCGCATGTCAGCGGGCGAGGCCAGGGCCGAGGCCGCCCCAGTCGGCGATGAGGTAGTAGATCCCCCAGACGGCGAGGATCAGGTACACGACGAGGAGCCAGCGGTTGACGATGCCGCGGCGGACCTGGATCTCGCCGCCGGCGTAGTCCTCCAGTGACTCGCGTGTCCGCTCGGGCTCAGGCGCGGGGCGGCTCAAC
>JBGPYK010000047.1:0-10754 GCA_041493245.1 Methylomirabilia bacterium
CGGCTCGGAGCTGCGGCGGGCGCGCAGCCGCATTGGGACCGTCTACCAGCAGCACAACCTCGTGGGACGGCTCCGGGTCGTGCACAACGTACTCGCCGGTAACCTTGGTCGCTGGTCGACGGCGACCGCCGTCGCGTCGCTGGTGCGCCCGCGCGGCGTGGCGGAGGCCGAGCGCGCGCTCGCGGAGGTCGGCATCCCTGAGAAGCTCTTCGCGCGCACGGACGAGCTGTCCGGAGGCCAGCAGCAGCGGGTCGCCATCGCCCGGGTCCTCGTCCAGGACCCCGACATCATCCTCGCCGACGAGCCTGTCTCATCCGTCGATCCCACGCTGGCGGTCAGCATCGTCACCTTGCTCCGCGATCTCTCGAGCGAGTCGCGCAAGACGCTGCTGCTGAACCTCCACAGCGTGGAGCTGGCCCTGACGTACTTTCCCCGGATCGTCGGCATCCGTGACGGCCGCATCCACTTCGACCTCGCGCCCGACAAGGTTTCGCCCGCGCTGCTCCAGGAGCTGTACGCTGGATATCGCGACGAAGAGGTCCAGCTGTCGACGCTGCGCGAGGGCGCGTACCGCTTTGGCAAGGCCTGCCGACCGCTTCCCGGCTTCAACCAGTAAGTCGGCGTTTCCGTACCTGTTCACCGCGGTGTTTGCGGCGACGTTCGTCGTCTCGCTCCGCCTAGCCCAGGTCGATCCACGCCTGCTCTTCGAGGGCGACGCCCTCGCCAACGTCGCCCGCTTCGTCCGCGGCGCCTTCCCGCCGAACCTGACGCCGCAGTTCCTGGCCCTCATGCTCCGGCCGGCCGCGGAGACGATCCAGATCTCCGTCATGGGGATGGTGATCGCGATCGCGATCGGCGCGCCCCTCGGCCTGCTTGCCACGTCGTCACTCACGTGGCGCGGCATCCTCCACGAGCGCGTCCGGCGCGTCGCGCGCTGGGGCCTCGGCGTCCTGCCCTATGGCGTCTCCCGGGCGCTGCTGTCTGTCCTCCGCTCGATCCCAGAATACGTATGGGCCCTCATGTTCGTCCGCGCCGTCGGCCTCGGGCCGTTCCCCGGCGTCCTCGCCATCGGCGTGGCCTACGGCGGCATGCTGGGGAAGGTGTACTCCGAGATCCTGGAGGGTGTGAACCCCCGTCCGCTCGAGACGCTGCACGCGGCCGGCGCCTCCCGCACGGCGGTCGTGCTCTACGGCCTCGTCCCCCAGGCCTTGCCCAACGTGGTGTCGTACACGCTCTACCGCTGGGAGTGCGCCATCCGGGCCTCGGCCATCCTCGGCTTCGTCGGCGCGGGCGGGCTCGGGCAACAGGTCGAGCTGTCGATGCGGATGTTCCAGTTCGATGAGGTGGTCACGCTGCTCGCCATGCTGTTCGTCCTTGTCATGTCCGTGGACTTCATCAGCGGGCGCATCCGCGCGCGGGTTCTCGGATGACACCACGCGCTCCTCGGGCCGGCCACCCGCGATCGACGCCGGTCTCGCGGACCCCGTTCTCATGAGCGTGATCGTCGGGCGACGCCGCGCTACGCGTGGCGGGACCGGATGGCTTGCCGCCGCCGCCATCGCCGCCCTCGTCGTCTGGTCGTGGACCGGCGCCCGGGTCGACGTCGGGTCACTGTTGAGCCCCGAGGGGCTGGGCCAGATCCGGACCTACGTCGGGAGGCTCTTCCCGCCGGACCTCTCGACGGCGATGCTGAGGGACGCCGGGCTCGGCGCCGCAGAGACCTTTGCCATCTCGCTCGTCGGGTCGGTCCTGTCCGTCGTCATCGCGCTACCCATGTCGTTGCTCATCACGCGGACGGTCCTCTTCGAGGGCGTCCTCTATGAGGATGGCCGTCTCGGTCCGCTGTCGAGGACCGTCCGCCTCGCCGCCTACGCGTTCGGCAAGACGGTCCTCGCCGTGCTGCGCACGATTCCAGAGATCGTGTGGGCGCTCATCTTCGTCTTCATGGTGGGGCTGGGACCATTTCCGGGGGTCCTGGCCCTGGGGTTCCACACGGGAGGTGTGTTGGGCAAGCTCTTCGGCGAGGCGCTGGAGGATGTCGACCCGCAGCCGATCGAGGCGCTGCAGTCCACGGGCGCGAGCCGTCTCCGCATCCTGCTCTACGGCTTTCTTCCCCAGGCCCTGCCGCAGTTCGTCTCATACGCGCTCTACCGCTGGGAGGTAAACATCCGTGCGGCGGCGATCATGGGCTTCGTCGGGGCGGGCGGGCTCGGCCAGCGCATCCACGTGGCCATCAGCCTCTTCCACGAGCACCAGCTGTTGACGCTGATCCTGACGATCTACGTGATGGTCACGCTGGTCGACGCGCTGAGCGCGTACCTGCGCGCCAGGCTAGGCTAGAGACATGGGGGGCCCCGACATGGCGATCATTTAGAATGGGGGCCCCGACATGGCCCCCATGCCCCCAACGCTCGGAGCACCCCGGTGGAGCCGGGGCGCTCCTCGATACTGCGACAGGCTCCCGGCAGGATACGGCGGAACTCGCAGGCTGCTCAAAAAAGTCCAGATGCGAGGCGGCGCTTGCCGGCCGCACGCGAGGCGTACTTTCTGTACGTTGAGCGTGCGGCCAAGGGCGCCAACGAAGCAGATGGGCCTTTTTCAGCAGCCTGCTAGTCTGACTGGCGGACGCGGAGCACGGCGAGCAGGCGCTGCTTCAACTCGGGCGGGATCGGGACGTCCTGTAAGGTGCGCGTGGCGCCGACGGTGCCGCGGTAGGTGTTCACGAACGCCACGCAGGGAGCGCAGCCGTCGATGTGCCACTCGAGCAGCTCGAGGGTGCGCTTCGGCAGCGTTCCCTCGAGATACTCGCCGAGCAGCTCGGCGATCTGCCGGCACTCCATCTCCGTACGTGGAGTCAAGGCGGGGTCGGACGGATCCGATGGCCCAGACATCGCCATGATTATATGTGATGCCGGCCGTGGCCGCCCGGATTCCGTGGCGGCGCGCTGGACTCCACCTGTCGTTACTCGTATCCTCGGGAGCAATGCCGCCGCGGATCGCGCTCCTGACGCCCTTCGCGTTTCCGTCGGTGCGGGGCAATGCGGTGACGGTCGCGCGGATCGCGGCGGGCCTCCGCGGCCGCGGGATCGACCTCGGGGTGTGGGACCTGTCGGTCGCCTCCGAGGCCGCCGTCACGCGCGAGGTCGAAGCGTTCCGCCCAGCCCTCGTGCACGCCTTCCACGCCTTCCGCGTGGGGTTGCTGGCCCTGCGTCTTGCCCGCCGCGCCGAGGTGCCCCTCGTGGTGACGCTCACGGGCACGGACGCAAACCACGATCTGTTCGATCCCGCGCGCGCCCCCATCGTCCGGCGCGTGCTGGAAGGCGCCGGCGGCCTCATCGCGTTTCATCGCTCCATCGCCGAGCGAGTCAGCACCGCGCTGCCTGACCTGGCCGCGCGTTTCGCCGTCGTCCCTCAGGCGACGTCGCTCACCGACTCGGAGCCGTTCGATCTCGCCGCTCGCTGGCCGTTGCCGCCCGCGGGGGTGCTCTTCCTCTTCCCCGCCGGCCTCCGCCCCGTCAAGCGTCCCCGACTGCCGCTCGCGGCGTTCGGGCGGCTCGTGGCCCGACACCCGCAGGTCCGCCTGTTCTACGCCGGGCCTGTGCTCGATCCCGACGAGGGGAAGGCCCTGCTGGCCGCGCTCGACGGGCGGCCGTGGGCACGGCACATCGGCACCGTGCCGCACGCCCAGATGGGCTCGCTCCTCGCGCAGTCCGACGTCGTTCTCAACGGCTCGTTCTCGGAGGGCGGCATGGCGAACTCCGTGCTGGAGGCGCTCGCGATGGGCCGCCCGGTGCTCGCGTCGGACATCGAAGGCAATCGCTCGCTGGTGGAGGACGGTGTGACGGGCCTGCTCTTCCGCGACGAATCAGAGCTGGAGGCGAAGGCCGAGCGGCTCGTTCTCGATCCCGGGCTCCGCGCGCGCCTCGGCGCCGCCGGCCGGGAGCGAGTGGAACGGCGGTACCCGGCAGAGGGCGAGATCGAGGGATATCTCGACGTCTATCGACGTCTCGTCCCGGTGCCGGCGCCGTGACGTCTCGGCCCGCGACGTTCGTTGCCCAGCGCACCATCGCCCCCCAACGTCAGCCCCATCATGTCGTCTGCGGCAGGGGCAGTCGGCTTGCTATAGAATCGGATTCAGTCCGTCCGTGGTTGGCGGCTGAAAGGAGATCGTGATGACGCAGGAGGCCCGGGTCGAGGAGTTCGTCGCCGCCTTCGCGAGGCTGCGCGCGGAGGTCGAGAAGGTCATCGTCGGCCACCGGGACATCATCAACCACGTCCTGATCGGGATGTTCGCCGGCGGCCACGTCCTTCTCGAGGGCGCGCCGGGGCTCGGCAAGACGCTCCTCATCAAGACGCTGGCCGAGGGACTGGAGCTGAGCTTCTCGCGAATCCAGTTCACGCCGGACCTCATGCCGGGCGACATCACCGGCACGAATATCATTCTGGAGGACGCCGATGGGCGGAAACACTTCCAGTTCCAGGCGGGCCCCATCTTCGGGCACATCCTGCTCGCCGACGAAATCAACCGCGCGACGCCGAAGACCCAGTCCGCGCTGCTCGAGGGCATGCAGGAGGGTTGCGTCACGGTCGGCGGCGTCTCACGCCCGCTGCCGTCGCCGTTCTTCGTGCTCGCCACGCAGAACCCGATCGAGATGGAGGGGACGTATCCGCTGCCCGAGGCCCAGCTCGACCGATTCCTCTTCAAGCTCCGCGTCCGCTACCCCGCCCTCGAGGAGTTGAACGCCATCATCGAGCGGACGACCCAGGTCCGGGCGGTCACCGTGGAGCGGGTGCTGACCGGGCCGGAGGTCCTCGCCTTCCGTGAACTGATCCGGGAGGTCCCTATCGCTTCTCACGTGCGAGATCTCGCTTCGACCATCGTCATGGCCACGCACGCCGACTGGGAGGGCGCGCCCGAGGCCACCCGGCGGTTCGTGCGGTACGGGGCGAGCCCGCGGGGCGCCCAGGCGCTGGTCCTCGGCGCCAAGGTCCTGGCGTTGTCCGAGGGACGCTACAACGTGAGCGTCGACGACCTCCGCGCCTTGACGGCGCCGGCTCTCCGGCACCGGGTCATCCTCAACTTTGAGGGCGAGGCCGAGATGGTCGACGTCGACACGCTGATCGGTGAGATCGTCGAGAAGGCGCAGGCGGTGGTGGCTCAGAGCAAGGAAGCCTTCCTCCGCTGATGGCGGAGCGACGGGAGGGACCGATGGCGCATGCCGAGGCGATCGAGAGGCTGGTCCGGCGGGTCTCGATGCAGGTGCGCTGGCGCCGGGCCGAGCACCACGCACTGCGAGGCATGTTCTACGGCGTGCTCGCGGCGATACTCGCCCTCGTGTTCAAGACGCCGCTGGGGCCGTGGGCGCTTCCCGTCGCCGGCGGGCTCGTGCTGCTGGGGCTCGTTGCCGGCGCCCTGTGGGGTTTCAGGCAGCGGGTGCCGGCGTTCGACGCCGCGCGGCTGGCTGATGTTGCCTTCGGGCTGAAGGACAGGGTGGCGACCGCGCTCGAGTGGGCCGGCCGCCCCGACCGCACGCCGCTCGTGGACGCGCTCGTCGCCGACGCGGTCGCGCACGCCGACGCGCTCGCGCCGCGGCAGATCGTTCGCCGGGTGATCCCGCGCGAGGCCCGATGGCTGCCGGCGCCCGCCCTCGTCGCGCTCGCCTTGGCGGTCTCGCCGCCGCTGCCGCTGCCGTCGGGGCGGCTGCCCGACTTCTCGCCCACGGCCGAGTCCCAGGAGACGCGCGAGCGGGGCGAGATGGCGATGATGGAGCACGAGCGCCGCCCCGTCGCCAAGGACGCGCTCAAGCGACCGGCCTCCGAGGAGCGAGATTTCAACCAGCGCGGCGCCACCGGGGCCTCGCCGACGGCCGGCGATCTGTCGGCGATCTTCAAGGACACCTCGCTCGGCAGCCAGCGCCCCGACTTCAACAGCTTCCTCAAGAAGGGCGACGAGCGGCTCAAGCTGCTCGAGCAGGTGGACCGGCTCCCTGATCTCCAATCCGATTTCACGACCAGCCAATACAAGATGGTCTTCCGCACGTCGAAGGCGCTCACCGGGGGCCTTCGGCCAGAGCAGAGCTCTCCGCAGAAGCTACGTGAGCTGCTGGAGGAAATGGAGCGCCTGGGGCGCAAGGGGGGAAACTGGGGCAACGACGCCGGCGAAGGCATGGAGGCGCTCGAGGGCGGTCAGCCCGATAAGGCGTTGGAGGCCATGGAGAGGGCCCTCAACAAGATGCGCGCCATGGAAGAGCAGGGGCGCGGCGGCAAGAACCTGCGCGGCGGGCGGGAGAGCGCCCGCTCGGGCACCGGCCGCGACAAGGGTCGGGGCGCCGGCAACGGGCCTGATGACCAGGATTTCGGCGAGGGCGAAGGACTGATGCCGGGCAAGGGTCGAAGCGCCTCGCCCAAGGGCGAGGCCAGCCAGCGGCTGCGGGCCAGCCCCTACGACGTGGGCGTCGAGGGCGAGTCGCGCCAGGGCCGCAAGGACGGGTACGACACGAACATGACGGGGCGGGGCGGCAAGATGGGCTCGCGTCTCACGTACCTGGGTGTCATCGGACAGTACCGAAAGATGATGGAGGACGCGATCACGCGCGAGCAGGTGCCGCGCGACTATCACACGCAGATCAAAGAGTATTTCCAGGCGCTCGACGAGCGATAGGCCGTGGCCACCGCCACCCGCGAGTCTTTCTTCACGTCGGACTTCCTCGCCCAGCTCGAGCGGTTGACCCTGGCCTCGCGCCGGGCCTTCCGCGGCCGGAGCCGCGGCGAGCGGCGCAGCCCGCGCAAGGGGCACAGCGTCGAGTTTTGCGACTATCGCGCCTATGGGCTGGGCGATGATCTCAGGTACGTCGACTGGAACGTCTTTGGTCGGTTGGATCGCCTGCACGTCAAGCTCTTCGTGGATGAGGAGGACCTCTGCCTGCACCTGCTCGTCGATGCCTCGCGGTCCATGGATTTCGGCCGCCCCACGAAGCTCTCGTGCGCCGTCCGCCTCGCCGCCGCCCTGGGGTTCGTCGGCCTCGTCAACCTCGAGCGCGTCGGCGTCGCGGTGGTGCGCGACCGGCTGAGTGAGGGCTGGCCGCCGACCCGCGGACGCAATCAGTTCCCTGCCCTCCTGGATTTCCTGGCCGGCGTGAAGCCCGCGGGCACGACGAGCCTGAACGATGGACTCGGGCACTACGCCATGCGGGCTCGCGAGCCCGGGATCGCCGTGCTTATCTCGGATCTCATGGACCCCGCCGGGTTCGAGACCGGTGTGCGCGCGCTGCTCGAGCGCCGCTTCGAGGTGCACGTCGTCCATCTGTTGGACGCCGAAGAGCTCAACCCCTCGATGGCCGGGGACCTCCGACTTCAGGATTCCGAGACGGGCGAAGTGCGCGAGCTGACGGTGGACGGCGAGGCGCTGCGCGTGTACCGCCAGCGGCTGCACCAGTTCCTCGAGCGCATCGAGTCCTTCTGTCGGGCCCAGGAGATCGGCTACCGCCGGCTGGCGACCGACGCGCCGCTCGAAACGTTCATGCTGTCGCAACTCCGCGGCCTCGTGCTCGCGTGAGGCCGCCGCCATGAGAACCGTCCGATGAGCTTGCTGTCCCCGCTGGCCCTGGCCGTGTTCGCGCTGTCGCTCCCGCTCGTGCTCCTCTACTTCCTCAAGGTGCGCCGGCGCGAGCAAACCGTGCCGAGCCTCCTGCTCTGGGACTCAGCGCTCCGCGACCGTGAGGCCTCCGCGTTCTTCCAGCGCCTGCAGCGCGATCCGCTACTGATTCTCCAGATCCTCGCCCTCCTCGCGCTGGCCCTGGCCCTGGCCCGCCCGGCCGTCACGGTCATGGGGCAGGGAGCGCGCAAGGTCGTGGTCGTGCTCGACACCTCGGCGTCGATGAAGGCGCGCGACGTGAGCCCGTCGCGGTTCGGCGTCGCCAAATCGGAGGCGATCGCGCTCGTCAACCGGCTCGGCGAGGGCGCCGAGGTGATGGTCATCGAGACCGGCGTTCAGCCCCGGGTGCTCGTGCCGTTCGGCCGGGACCGGCAACGGGCCGTGGCGGTGATCCGGGCGGCGCAGGCGCGCGATCTCCCCCACCGGATCATCGAGGCGGTGCATACCGCCCGCGCCCTCGTGGGCGCCGATCCCCGGGCCGAGATCCACGTCTTCACCGACGGCTCGTTCACACTTCCCCAGACGCCGGAGATGGCCGACCCCCGGCTGCGCTGGGTCGGCGTGGGGCAGGGCGGGCGCAACGTGGCCATCACGAACCTCGCAGTGCGGAAGACCTACTACGGGTCCTTCGAGTACCAGGCGTTTGTGTCGCTGGTGAACTACGCGCCGGAGACTGAGACCTTCACCTTCACCCTCGAGGTGGACGACAAGACCATCGCTGAGAAGTCGGTGACGCTCGAGCCGAGCGTCCGCCGCTCGGTCGTGCTGCCGTTCAGCCACGGCGGCGGAGGCACGATCACTGCCCGGCTACAGATCCGCGACGATCTTGCGACCGACAACGTCGCGTATGCCGTCCTGCCGCCGCCCCGGAAGATGGCGGTCCTGCTCGTCAGCCCCGGCAACCTCTTCCTGGAGAAGGTTCTCCGGACCGAGCCCCAGGTGACGCTCGAAGTGCGGACACCGGAACAGTACCAGGGCGGCATGGGCGACGCCGACGTCGTCGTCCTCGACTCAGCCTCCCCGCCGAAGGTCGGTCCCGGCCGCTTCGTCTTCGTCAATACGGTGCCGCCAGACGTCCCCCTCGAGACGCTGGGGCGGATCGAGCGACCGGTCGTCATGGACTGGGACCGCGCGCACCCGATCATGCGCCACGTCGAGTTCGCGAAGGTGACGATCGAGGACGCGCTCCGCATCCGGCCGCTGGCCGCGGGGCGGCCCCGCGTGGAGGCGGTCGGCGGCCCGCTCATCTACGCCCTGGAGGAGACCGACCGCAAGGCGATCTTCATCGGCTTCGACCTCTTCAAGACCGATTTTCCGTTGCGCGTGGCGTTCCCGCTGATCCTCTCGAACGGTCTCCGCTGGCTGCATCCGGCGGGGGTCGATCAGGCGAGCCTGTCGCTGACCACGGGCCAATCGATCCTCATCCCCGCCGAGCATGGGGTGAGCTCGGTCACGGTGACAACGCCTAGCGGCCGCATCGTGAAGGGCCAGGTGACGCGCGGCGTGGTCAGCTTCACCGAGACGGATGAGGTCGGGCTCTACACCCTCACGACGTCACGGGGCCAGATGAAGGTCGCAGTCAACCTGACCGACGCCGAGGAGTCCAACCTCACGCCCCGTCCGCTCCCCAAGGCGCCGTCCGGCGGGGTGGCCGCTTCCGTCCCGATGGCGGTCCAGCGCGAGCTGTGGCAGGTCTTCGTGATGATCGCCGTGGCCCTCCTCGTTCTGGAGGGCGTCCTCTATTGGCGGCGCCAGAGCGCTGGGCGCCTCGCGCTACCCACCGGCCCGGGGGACCGGTGGGCGCTGGCCCTCCGCGGCGCTCTCGTGGTCGTCCTCTGCCTGACGCTCTTCCGGCCGACCATGCCCCGCTGGGTCGACCGCATCAACGTCGCGTTCCTGCTCGACCACTCCGACAGCGTGAGCCTGGCCGCGCGCGAGCGCGCCTACCGCTTTGCCGCGGAGGCCGTGAAGCACGAGAAGAGTGCGGACCACCACAGCCTCATCGTTTTCGGCGAGGAGGCGGTCGTCGACCAGCCGCTCGCCGGCAAGAGCGCGCTCGAGCGGCCGAAGGCGCATGTGGCGGCCCGCGGCACGAACCTTTTCCAGGCGATCCAGCTCGCGCTCGCGACGCTACCGCCGGGTCAGGCCAACCGGATCGTGCTTCTCACGGACGGCCGGCAGACGGCGGGCAGCGGCGTGGCGGCGGCGCAGGCCGCCAAGGACGCCGGGGCCGACCTGTTCTACGTGGCCGCACCACTCACCTTCTCGCAGGAAGTCGTCGCCGAGTCCATGGTGCTTCCCCAGGAGGTGAAGTTCGGCGAGCCGTTCCAGGCCAAGGTGGTGGCGTGGAGCCTCAAGGACACGGAAGGGCGGCTCTCGCTGTTCCGGAACGGCGAGTTCCTCGGCGCGCAGGTCGTCCGCCTGAACGCGGGTAAAAACGTCTTCAGCTACCGGCAGTCGCTGGAGACGAGCGGCATCCACGTGTACCAGGCGGCGCTCGAGGTCGAAGGCGACACCATCGAGGACAACAACCGCGCGGTGGGGACCGTCGTCGTGCGGGGCAAGCCGCAGGTCCTCCTCGCCGACAGGGACCGGAGCCACGCGCAGTCCCTGGCGGGGGCCCTGCGCTCGCAGAACATCGACGTGTCTGTGGTGGAGCCGGCGCAGATCCCCAAGGACGTCGCCGGCCTGCAGAAGTACGACGGCCTCATCCTCTCCAACGTGTCCTCGCTGAAGCTGACGAAGCCCCAGATGGAGCAGATCCGGGACTACGTCCGCGATCACGGCGGCGGCCTCATCATGGTGGGCGGCGAGGAGAGCTTCGGTCTCGGCGGCTACTACCGGACGCCGATCGAGGAGGCGCTGCCCGTGACCATGGAGGTCAAGCAGAAGGTGGAGATCCCGAGCCTCGCGGTCGTGCTCTCCATTGACCGCTCGGGCTCGATGGCGATGTCCACGGACGAGAAGGTGACCAAGCTCGACCTCGCCAAGGAAGCGGGCCACCTCGTGGTGGACCTGCTCGACGAGCGCAACGAGGTCGGAGTCATGAGCTGGGACACCGAGTTCCTCTGGGACGTGCCGATCCGCCCGGCCAAGGACA
>JBGPYK010000287.1:0-4259 GCA_041493245.1 Methylomirabilia bacterium
ACTCGCCGAACATCCGCTCGCTCAGCACCTCGGAGAACCCGATGACCGCGTTGAGCGGCGTGCGCAGCTCGTGCGACATGTTGGCCAGGAACTCCGACTTGTGGCGGTTGGCCGCCTCCAGCTGGCGGTAGAGACGGCCCAGCTCGTCGTTCATCCGGTTCAGATTGGCGGCCAGCGTTCCCAGCTCGTCGCGGTTGGGAACGGTCACGTGCTGGGAGAAGTCGCCGGAGGCGATCTCGCGCAGCCGGGCGTCCATCTGCGTGACGGGCGTGACCACCGACCACGAGATGGTGTAGCCGAGGACGAGGGCGAGGCCGATCGCGCCCAGCGCGAAGCCGACGACCACCCAGCGTGACGTCACGTAGGAGGCCTCGCTCGCCTCGATGCTCGCCACCATGTCCGCCTCGGCCTTGTTGACCAGCTCGTTGGTGAGGCGCTCGAGACGATCGGCGAGCGGGCCGGCCTGCGCGAGCTGGGCCTCCCGGCTTTCGGCGACCTTGCCCTTGCGGATCATCTCCACGACCTGGGTGACCACCTTGATAAACTGGTCGTAGTCCTCGCGGACGCGGGTCAGCAGCTCTACTTCGTCCTTGGCCACGAACTGCAGCCGGTCCAGGTCGTAGCCGAACTGGTTGAGCTGGCGCAGCGTCGCCTCCAGCGTGCGCTCATTGGGGACGAGGAGCGCCGAGCTGACGCTGTAGAGCTGGGCGGTGGTGTCGTGCTGGAGCTGGCGATAGGCGGCGATCTTCCGCTGGAGCTTGACGAGGTCCTCGGCCCGCCGGTTGACGTCGTAGAGCGCGCGCAGGCCCACGGCGCCGACGGTGATGAGCAAAAGCACGATGGCCAGGAACGCCGCCAGGAGCTTGCCGTGGACCGACACCGGCACCCGCGAGACGAGCCGGATCAGCCAGCCCCTCATCGGCCGCGGTTCTCCATCAGCAGGCTCTGGAGGTCGCGCAGCATTTCCTCGGGATCGTAGCGCACCCCGAGGTACTGGACGCGCAGCACGCCCTGCGGGTCGATGAGCGAGGTGAGGAACGTGTGGTCGACGTCGCCGCGCGGCTGCTTCTTGTAGAAGACGCCGTACCGCTTCGCCGCGTCCCGGATCTCCGCCGGGCCGCCGGTGAGGAAGGCCCAGCCGGCGGCGTTCGCCCCATGGGCCTGCGCATAGCGGCGGAGAACCTCCGGGGTATCGCGCTCGGGATCGACGCTGATCGCAACGAAGAAGACGCGGGGGCCGAAGTCGGCGCCGAGGCGGGCCTGGAGCCCGACCATTTTTGCCGTCAGCAGCGGACACGTGTCGGCGCAGGAGGCGTAAATGAACGTAACCGCTAGCACCCGGCCGCGGAGGTCACGGAGCGCCAGCCTTGTCCCATCTTGCGTGGTGAGGACGAACTCGGGCGCCGGGCCGATCTTCGACAGGCGCTCGCCCGCCGTCGGCGGCGAATGGCCAAGGCTTGGCGCCGGCCATCCCGCCGCCACCGCCGCCAATCCAAGCAGCGCACACCAAACCCGCCCCCTCACGGCGCTCCCCCGGGGAGGTCGATCGGATACGGATCCTCGCGGGCCACGGCGGAATTGTCTTGGAGTATGACCGAAGTTATACTCTTTTCATACCCGATCGACGGGGGGGCGACGACATGGCGAGGCCAGCAACCAAGGTGGCTGTCAGTATCCCGAGCGGTCTGTACCAGGCCGTCGAGCGAGCCCGCAAGGCCAGCGGCAAGAGCCGCAGCGCCATCGTCCAGGACGCGCTCCGTCACTGGCTCGACTCCCAGGCCCAGGCCGCGCTGGTCCGTGAATACGAGGCGGGCTATCGGCGCAAGCCCGAGGGCCGGCGCGAGATCAAGGCGGCGGAAGCGGCGGCCGTGCGCCTGCTCTCGACCGAAGACTGGTAGATGCGGCGCGGCGAGATCTGGTGGGCGGCCCTGCCGGCACCGGCCGGCCGCCGCCCGGTTGTCTTGCTTTCCCGCAATGAAGCCTATGCCGTCCGAGAGCTTGTGACCGTGGCGTCCGTCACCACACGGGTCCGCCGAGTTCCCACCGAGGTCCCGCTCGGACCCGCGGAGGGTTTGCCCAAGACGTGCGTCGTGAACCTGGACACGATCACAACGATTCCCCGGCGGACACTGACCCAGCCCATCGGGCCGTTGCCCCCCGAAAAGCTCGCCGCGGTGGAGCGAGCGTTGGCGTTCGCGCTGGGATTCCTTCACCACTAGCCCTTCAGCTCCTTCCTCAATTCGTTGAGGAAGCGCCAATCAGCGCCTTCGTCCATGACCTTGCGCGGGCCGATTCTGATCATCCCGGCTTCAGGAACTCGCGCCGTCTCATCCCTTGAGCTCTCTCTTCAGCTCGTTGAAGAAGCGCCAGTCGGTGCCCTCGGCAATGATCTTCTTCGGGCTCGACTTCACGAGGCCCGCCTCGTGCAGGCGCAGGGCGTAGAAGCGGACGGTGTCTTCAGGATCGTAGTCCCGCCAGCGCGCGTAGGGGATGTCCTTCATGGCCTGCAGCGCATAGTCGTACCGCGCGGTGAAGCCCTTGTCGACGAGCGTCCGCGCAGCCCCCTCCGGGTCGAGGACGCACAGATCCGCGGCCTTCAGGATGGCGCGCAACGCGCGCTTGGTCGCGACCGGATGCTTGCGGACGAAGTCGCGGTTGCCGGCGAGCAGGCAGCAGAAGTACTGCGACCAGGGGCGATCCACGGAGCTGTTGAGGACGACGTGCCCGATCTTCCTCGCGCGCAGCTCCTGGGGCTCGGGGGGGAAACCGATGAACGCGTCGATCTTGCCTTCCTCGAAGCGCCGCATGGCCTCGCTCTGCGGGAGCGTGATCCAGTTGACGTCCTTGCGGGGGTCGAGGCCGACGTACGTCACCATGCTGGCCACGAAGGTATACTGGCTTGAGGTGCCGAAGGACGGGGCCGCCACCGTCTTGCCTTTGAGATCGCTGATCGAGCGGACCCGGTCGTTGCCGAACAGCTCGAAGCAGCCCACGTGGCCGCCCGCGAGGATGACGATCGGCGCGCCCGTATCGATTGCCATGATGAGAGGTCCGACGTATCCCATGCTGATGTCGACTTCTCCCGCGGCCAGCGTCCGCGGGACGTGCTCGCTGCTCGGCCTCTTCACGTAGCGCACGTCCGTCAGCCCTTCGCCCTGGAGCAGGGGGCCGGCGACGTACTGGGGGCTGCGGCAGATGCTGGGGACCTGGATCAGCCTCAGCGTCGTCGTCTCCGGTGGGGGCTCGGCGGCCGGGGCAGCGGGAGCCGCTCGGAACATCTGTCCCCCACCCGCGGCGGCGAGACCCGTGAGGAAGGCGCGTCGGTTCATCCCTTCAGCTCCTTCTTCAGCTCGTTCAGGAACCGCCAGTCGGTGCCTTGGGCGAGGATTTTCTGGGGGCTCGACTTGATCATCCCGGCTTCGTGGAGACGGAGGGCGTAGAAACGGATCGTGTCCGTGGGGTCGTACTCCCGCCACTTGCCGTAGACCACTTCCTTCATGGATTGGACGGCGTAGTCGGAGCGCTCCACGTACCCCTTGTCGACCAGGAAGCGGGCGACCCGCTCCGGCTGCAGCGCGCAGAGCTCGGACGCCTTGAGGATCGCCCGCAGCGCCCGCTTGGTGGCCACCGGGTATCGGCCTACGAAGTCCTTGTTCCCGACCGCCAGGCAGCAGAAGTACTGGGACCAGGGCCGGTCGGTCAGCGTGTTGAGGATCACATGGCCGATCTTCTTGGCGCGCGTCTCCTGAGCCAGGGGCGGGAAGCCGAGAAAGGCGTCGATCTTCCCCTCGGCCAGGAGCCGCTGCCAGTCAGAGCTCGGATGAATCGCCCAGTTGATGTCCTTTTCGACATTGAGGCCGACGTGCGCGGCAATGCTGGCGATGAACACGTGGGCGCTGTCGCGGGGGGCCGTGATCGCGAAGCTCTTCCCCTTCAGCTCGCGGATCGTCCGCACGCGATCGTTCGCGAAGAGCTCGATGCAACCGAGGTGCACGCCGGCCAAGAAGACGATCGGCTCGCCGGCATCAATCCGGGGGATCATCGGCATACCGAATATCATCGCGATGTCGGCGTCGCCGGACGTGAACGCGTCCGCGGCCTCGCCCGACGTCTTCTTGACGTACCGGATGTCGGTGAATCCCTCGCCCTGCAGGAGTTCTTCGGCCACGTACTGCGGTGCCTCGCAGAGGTTCGGCCGATTCAGCAACCGTATCCGCTTCGTCTCGGGCGGCGGCTCGGCGGCGACGGCGCGCCGAGGC
>JBGPYK010000590.1:0-2214 GCA_041493245.1 Methylomirabilia bacterium
ATGCGCTCATTCTCCTCGCCGCGGCCCTGCATCGGCCGTCTTCTTCGATTCGAGTCCTCGAACGTCCACCGCTGGAGCTAGCCTATTCCGGCAACGGCGAGGACGCGGCGCATCCGGTCGGCGGCCAGGTCGGGGTCGCGGAGGATGCCGGCACGGTCGGCGAGGACGAACAGCTCCGCCAAGTGGACGGCGGACCGGGCGCTCTCGAGCCCTCCTACCAGGCGGAAGTGCGACTGGTGGCCATTGAGGTAGGCGGTGAAGACCACGCCCGTCTTGTAGAACCGGGTCGGCGCCTTGAAGATGTGGCGGGAGAGCGGCAGCGTCGGGGCGAAGATCGCCTCGTACCGCTCGAGGTCACCGGCGTCGAGCGCGCGTAGCGCCGCCGCCGCGGCGGGCGCGATGACGTCGAAGATGCCCAGCAGCGCGTCACTGGCGCCCTGCGCGTCGCCGCGGATCGTCGTCGGGTAATCGAAGTCGTCGCCCGTGTACATCCGCACGCCCTTCGGCAGCCGCGCCCGCATGGCGATCTCCCGCGCCTGGTCCAGCAGCGAGATCTTCAGGCCGTCCACCTTCGCCGCGTGCTCGTGGAGGATTGCCAGACAGGTCTCCGTCGCGCGGTCCATGTCGGAGGAGCCCCAGTAACCGGCGAGCGCCGGGTCGAACATGTCGCCGAGCCAGTGGATGATCACGGGCTCCTTCACCTGGGACAGGATGCGCCCGTAGACCTTCGCGTAGTCCTCGGGGCCGCGGGCGCCCGTGGCCAGCGCGCGGCTGGCCATCAGGATGATCCGCCCGCCCACGCCCTCGATGTACGCGCACTGCTCCTCGTAGGCGGTCTCGACCTCGGCCAGCGTCACCCCCGGCCGCGGCTCGAGGTGATCCGTCCCCGCGCCGGAGGCCAGGCGGGCGCCGGGAACGGTCCGCGCCTCGGCGACCGAGCGGCGAATCAACTCCTTCGCCGACTCCCACGGCAACCCCATGCCCCGCTGCGCCGTGTCCATCGCCTCGGCGACGGCGAGCCCGAGCGACCACAGATAGCGCCGGTAGGCGAGGGTCGCGTCCCAGTCGACCGCCACGTCGAGCGTCGGATCGTTGTCGGCGAGCGGATCGCAGACGACGTGGACGGCCGCGTAGCCGATCCGGCTCGTGATCGGCCCGGGCGCGGCCGGAAACTGCGTGGCGCGCGTGGGAACGTAGGGGCTGAGCGTTCCATCGACGCGGGGCAGCAGGAGGGGTTTCATCGTGCCCCTATCGTAACGGAAAAAGATTTCCCCCACGGAGGGGAAATTCGCTTCACAACGTGGCGTCGCCTGGACTACTCACGTACGATTGACGCGCGCGCCGAACGGTGACATGGCGGGAGGCGGGCGGACGGTGTCCTCTGACCACAGCGGCCTTCGCTCCGATCACCGGCGAGCCATTCCCACTCTCTCCGGCTGTTTCGTTGTATCGCGAAACGGGAATGGGTCACCCGGACGCCGTCCGCCCGCCTCCCGCCGTGTCACCGTTCGACTACCGTGTGCGGGCTCATGCATAATCCCGCCTAGCATCTGGCCATTTTTGATCGGCCTGGCCAGATGTTGCGGCATCGCGTTTCGGTCACAAGAAGCGTCGCGAGCAGGGCGACGATTGACACCACGAGGCAGACGGCAAAAGTCGCCTCGTAGGCGGACGCGGGGTACACGCGCACGCCGCCGGCGCTCGCCCCCTGCCATCCCGCGTCGAGGACGACGCCGGTGAGCCACTGGAGCAGCGCGAGACCGAGGAAGACCGGCATGTTGGAGAAGCCGACGACGATGCCGATGCGCGCCGGATTGTTGACTTCCCGTACGCAGCTCCACAGCAGCACGAGTCCGCACGACGCGAAGCCCATCACGAAGAAGAACGGGGCCAGGAGCGGCAGCGGCAGCCGCCAGCCGGGGACGGCCAGCGGCAGCCAGCAGGCGGTGTAGAGCGCGCCGAACGCGACGAACGGCAGGCGACGCGCCCCCAGCCACTGGTCGGAGAGCCGGCCAATCAGCGGCGCGCCCACGATAATGCCCACCGCGAGCAGGGACGTCAGGTTCGCGGCCGCGACGCGGGTGAGACCGTAGACCTGCGTGAGGTACGACACGCCCCACAGACCCTGGACGGCGATGAGCGTTGCGAACATGCCGGAGGCGGCGACGATCGGCGGCCACGTGCGCGGGTTCGCGGCGATCTCCGGGATCCCGC
>JBGPYK010000468.1:0-2962 GCA_041493245.1 Methylomirabilia bacterium
CCGCCCAGGAGCCCGGTGGGACGCACGAGGAGCACCAACACCAGCAGCACGTAGGCCACGACCTCAGAGAGCTGGGTGGTGAGGAAGAGCGCCGCCAGCTGCTCCACGAGCCCGAGGAGCATGCCGCCCACGAGCGCGCCCGGGTAGTTGCCGGCGCCGCCCAGCACGATCACCAGGAACGACTTGAACGTCCAGATCTGCCCCATCTCCGGCTGGATCGCCACGATCACCGCGATCAGGGCGCCCCCGGCCGCGGCCAGCGCGCTGGCCAGCCCGAACGTGAACCGGTGGATGGCGCCCACGTCGATGCCGCAAACCATCGCGACCTCGCGGCTCTGGGAGGTGGCACGGATGGCCTTGCCGACACGCGTGTATTTGAGGAACAGGAATGCGGCGGCGGTGAGACCGCCGGCGAAGGCGAAGGCCACCGAGCGCGGTTTGGAGAGCGCGAACGGGCCGACGGCCCACGAGCCGGTAAAGTACTCGACGGCGCGGAGGTCGGACGTGAAGGCGAGCTGGGCCCCGTTGACCAGGGCGATGGAGATGCCGAACGTCAGCAGCAGCGACGACAGCTCGGGCGCGTCGACGACCCTGAAGATGAGCGTGCGCTCGAGGATCACCCCCACGCCGAACAGCACCAGCATGCTCAGGGGCACCGTCAGGTAGGGATTGAGCCCGAGTCCGCTGTACAGGAAGAACGTCGTGTACGCGCCCAGCATGAGCAGCGGCCCGTGCGCGACGTTGATGATTCGCATGACGCCGAAGATCAGCGCCAGCCCCAAAGCCACCATCGCGTACAGCGCCCCGGACAAGATGCCGGAGATGATGACCTGTCCCACCATCGCCGGCGTGATCACCAGGTGCACGCGACGGGCCGCTCGCTAGGGGTGGCCGATGCGCCGCCGCAACCGAGCGGGGCGTTGAACGGTCGCCGCGGACACGATCGAGCCGGGCTCGATCGCGCACCCGAAGCGGGGGGCTTGGGGGGGTGCGCCTCGTACCCCCCCAAGTCTAACGATTCGTCCAGGGCGGCGTCGGGTAGAGGATCTTGCCCTGGGCCAGATCGTCCGGCCACACGACCACCTTCTTCTCCTTCTGCCACTGGAAAGTGACCATCCTGTGCGCGAGCTGGAAGCCGTCCGGGTCAACCTTGTAGTCGCCGAAGGCCGTTCTCATCTCGAGCTTCAGGAGCTGCTCGCGCACCTTATCCGCCTCGATGCTGCCGGCGCGCTTGACGCCTTCCGCGTAGGTGACGCAGCCCGCGTAGCCGGCCGCGGAGTGGTAGGACGGCTCGTGCTTGAACTCCGCCTTATAGCTCTCGTAGAACTCCTTGTTGCCGGGGTAGTTCAGCACGGGCTCCCACTGCGTGGCGCCGTAAATGTACTCGGCGCTGCCCTTGAGCGTGTCGTAGAACTCCGGCAGGTCGCCGCCCACGGTGACGCCGTACATCTTCGGGTTGACGTTGAGCTCCTTCATTTGCCGGGTGAGGGCGACGGCGTCGTCGAAGTACGTCGCGGCCGCGATGACGTCGGCGTTGGTCGCCTTGATCTTCGTGAGGAGTGCGGAGAAGTCCGTGTTGCCCTTGGGGTAGGCCTCCTGGAAGACGACCTGCATACCCTTCTTCTTGGCGAGGTCGACGGCACCGGCCGCGGCGGCCTTGGAGAAGAGCGTGTCCTCGTTGACGACGGCCACCGTCTTCAGGCCCCGCTTGGCCGCCATGTCGATGAGGCCCTCGAGATAAATCTCGGCGGGTGAGATGATCATGAAGATGTACTTGCGCCGCGGCTCCTTCCTGAAGATAGAGGTGGTCGCGGCCAGCGGCGAAACCATCACCTTCTTGTACTTCTCGGTCACGTTGGCCACCGCCTCCGTGATGGGCGAGGAGTACGGCCCCATCACCGCGTCGACCTTGTCCTCGGTAATGAGCTTCTCGTAGAGGCGCACGCCGGTGGGCGGCATCGATTGGTCGTCGTACACCACGAACTCGACCTTGCGTCCCAGCAATCCGCCCTTGGCGTTGAGATCCTTCTCGCAGAGCTTGTAGCCTTCGTGCTGGTTCTTGCCGAGCTTGGCGTACGTCCCGGTCAGGGACATCGAGGCCCCGATGCGGATGGGACCCTGGGCGACGGCGGCGACGCCGGGCGCCAGGACGGCGGCCGCGACGACGATCGCAGCGAGTGCGTTTCGAGTCATGGGGGAGACCTCCTGCGCGCGATAAGTCCGCATCAGACATAGCACCGGGCGCTTCTGGGTGTCAAGGCGAGGCGACGCCGGATGGGGGCCGCCGGCCCCCTCAGGGCTCGCGGAACTCCTGGTCCAGGATCTCGCGGATGAAGCGGTCGAGGGAGACGGGATAGAAGCGCGCGTCCGGGGAGATGATGACGCCCGTGTTGATGACTTCCCGCCGCGTCAGCTCTTCCAGGACGCGCTCGAGCTGCCCTTCGGGATCGCGCTCCTGGTAACGGATCTTCAGGTCCTCGCTCTCGACCTGCACGCGGGAGGCGTAGCGGAAGCTGAAGACCCGGGCCACCAGCCCCTGGTACATGAGCTCCTGCTCGCCGAAGATCTCGCCGTAGGTGGGGCCGTCGCGGCCGGGAGCGAAGACAAGCCGCGGGGAGACGCGGATGCTGCCGCGGACCTCGACCGAGCGGCCCGGCCGGTCGTGCTCGGCGCCCACGAGGATGTAGGGCAGGACGTGGTAGCCGGTGATGATGCCGGTCAGCGGCTTGCGCACGACCCGCGTCTCCTCGAAGACGTGGCGGAGCAGCTCGGGATCGTCCCAGTCGTTCATGCGCTAGCAGGCTGCTGAAAAAGGCCCATCTGCGTGGTCGTCGGAGGTGAGGCCGTCCGACGGCCGAGCCGACCCTTCAGAGGCTCGACAGTTGGCGCCCTTGGCCGCACGCTCAACGTACAGGGAGTACGCCTCGCGTGCGGCCGGCGGGCGCCGCCTCGCATCTGGACC
>JBGPYK010000208.1:0-5111 GCA_041493245.1 Methylomirabilia bacterium
CAACGGGCTCATCCCGGCCGGTTCGCCCTCGTGAAGCCGGTCGATCCGGATGATCCGGCGGTGGCCGACATCATCGCCGACTGGAAGAAGACGCCGGGCGCAGTGGGCATCCGGATCATGATGACGAAAGAAGCGGGGCGCGATCCGAACGATCCGGGCCTCGACCGGATCCTGCGCGCGGCCGTTCGGTACGACTTCCCGGTCAACATGCTGTGCTGGGGCAACGTGGACGCGGGCGCGGCGCTGATCGACCGCCATCCCGACACGCGATTCATCATCGACCATCTGGCCATCATGCAGCCTCGAACGCCGCCCGCCGCGCCGCAGCCCTGGGCCGATCTGCCGAAGGTGCTGGACCTCGCCAGGCGCCCGAACGCGGTGATCAAGGTCAGCGGGGCCTGCACGCTGTCCCGGGAACCGTATCCTTTCCACGACATCTGGGACCCCCTCGCCCGCGTGTTCGACGCCTGGGGTTTCGAGCGCTGCCTGTGGGGGACCGACTGGACTCGCGCCTTCGCAGTCGTCAACTACGAGCAGGCCGTCGAGCCCTTCCGCCAGACCGACCGCCTGAGCGACAGTGAACGGGCGATGCTGATGGGCGGTGCCTGCGCCAAGGCGTATGGGTGGTCGCCGAAGAAGGGCTAGTAAATTCCCTGCGAGGAGGAGATCATGCTGAAAGCTACGATCCTGTTCGCGGTCGGCTTGTGCGCCAACGTTCTCATCGGCCTGCCGGCGATGGCGCAAGCTCCAGCCGAAGTCACGCTGACACGCATCGACTGCGGCACCGGCGCCACGCCGACGGACGTCGGCCAGCGCTTCACCGACACGTTCGCATACAAGGACCTCAAGCTGACGTTCACGTTCAGCTGTTACCTGATCAAGCACGGCGACGAACACATGGTGTGGGACACCGGCTTCACCCCCGGCACGAATCCCAACGCGCCGAAAGTCGGCATCGGGGATCGCCTGAAGGAGCTCAAGGTCACGCCCGAGCAGGTCAAGTACGTCGGCATCAGCCACTTTCACGCCGACCATACGGGCCAGCTCGCGCCGTTCACGAACGCGACGCTGCTCATCGGCAAGAGCGACTGGGACGGGATCACCTCGCCGACGCCGATGCAGGGCGCCAATGTTGCGGGCTTCAAGACCTGGATCGATGAACGCAGGAAGATCGAGCCGCTGACCGCGGACAAGGACGTGTTCGGCGACGGCAGCGTGATCGTGCTCAGGATGCCGGGTCACACGCCCGCCCGGCCATAGCTCCCTGCTGGTCAGGCTGAAGGAAATGGGCCCCGTACTGCTAACTGGCGACCTGGTCCACTTCCGCGAGAACTACGAAAGTGTCGGCGTGCCGAGCTTCAACTTCGACCGTGCCGCGACGGTCGCCTCGATCGAGCGCATGAAGCAGATCGTCGCGAACCTGAAGGCGACCGTCGTCATCCAGCACGACATGCGCGACATCGCCAAGCTGCCGGCGTTCCCGGCGGCCGCGAAGTAAGGAGGGATTGCGACACCCATGGAGATTCGCAAGAGCATCGTCAGCGTCGAAGAGGTCGTGACCGATGGCGGCAAGCCCCTGGCGTCCCCGATTCACCGGGCGACGGCCGTCGTCGTCGTGAAGAACCCGTTCGCGGGACGATTCGTCGATGACCTCTCGCCGCTGTTCGACGTCGGCTTCGAGATCGGGGCGATGTTCACGAAGCGGCTCGTCGACCTCCTCGGTGGTCCGCCGGTGAGCTACGGCAAGGCCGCGATCGTCGGCACGGCGGGCGAGATGGAGCACGGCGGGGCGGTCTGCCATCCGAAGCTCGGGAAGCCGATGCGCGAGGCGGTGGGTGGTGGCGAGGCACTGATCCCTTCGAACGTGAAGGTCGCGGCTGCCGGCGCGTCGATCGACGTCCCGCTCGGCCACAAGGACAACGCGTGGTCGTTCGACCACTTCGACACACTGACGATCGCCGTGCCGGACGCCCCACGGGCCGACGAGATCGTCGTCGTGGTGGCGGTCGCGGACGGCGGCCGTCCGCATCCGCGAGTGGGGAAGGGCCGCGCAGTCGTCTGACGTAGCACGATGACCGAAGTGATCCGCATCGCCGTTCTGAACTTCGTCCACGAGACGGTGACGTTCCTGCCCAACGACACCGCGCTCGCCGACTTCGTCTATGACGGTTCGCCGGCCAAAGGCGAGGCGCTGCTCGTCTGGGAGCCGCTGTCCTACATGGGCGGCTTCGTGAAAGTGGCGCGCGAGCATGTCGGCGTCGAGCTGGTCGGCATCGAATCGCCGCTGTGGCCCAGGACCGGCACCGGCTCGGGTTGGATCACGGCGGAAGCCTACGAGCACTTCCTCGGCCGCATGCTCGCCGAGCTCGAGCATGGTCGACATGAACGTCGGCGGTCTGGCCGACGAGTCGGCCGGCCCGCCGGTGCGGATCACGGGCACGATCGCGGGTGTCGCGCAGATCGCCGGCATGCTCTGGGTGAGCGTCGCCTTCGGGCGAGGCAATGTCGTGCTGATCAGCGAGTACCTCACCCAAGTCATGGACCCGCTCGACCTCCCGGGCTCGGGCTTCACGATCGCTCAGTTCAAGGTGTTCGCCATCAAGTCGCGCGTGCATTTCCGCCGCGGCTTCGACGATTCGGGCTTCGCGAAGACGATCCTGTTGGTCGAGCCGGAGCAGCCGTTCCTCGGCACGGTACGGCTCGAAGCGCTGCCCTACCGGAACGTCGATATCCGCCGGTTCTATCCCTACGGCGACGTCAGCTTTCCCTGAGTGAACGAACACGCGCCTTCCAGCAAAGGAGCCGACCATGCTGATCGTCGACGCGCAGATTCATCTCTGGAATGCGGGCAACCCCACCAGCCCGTGGCACCGACAGATCCCCGCCTATCTCAGGGAAGATGCCCTGAAGGAGATGGACGCCGGCGGTGTCGATGCCGCCATCCTCACGCCCCACACCCCGTGGGATCCGAACGCGAACGAGCTCTGCATGGAGGCCGTGCGCGCGCATCCCGCCCGGTTCGCGATCCTCGGCAACTTCCCCCTCGACAAGCCCGAGAGCCGCGCGCTAGTCGACACGTGGAAGCAGCGCCCGGGAATGCTCGGCTGCCGCTTCACCTTCATCGGGCCGGAGCAGAGCAAGTGGCCGACGGACGGCACCGTCGACTGGCTGTGGCCGGCAGCGGAGCGGGCCGGCCTGCCGATCGCGATGATGGCGGCGAACTTTCTGCCGAAGGTCGGCGAGGTCGCCCGGCGGCACCCAAACCTCAAGCTGATCCTCGATCACCTCGGTCGCCCGAGGGGGGACGCGAGCCCGAGTGAGCTGTGGGCGAATCTGGCGGACGTGCTCGCGCTCGCGAAATATTCGAACGTCGCGATGAAGGCGACCGGCGCGCCGAGCTACTCCGATCAGCCCTACCCGTTTCGCGACATCCACGACAACCTGCGCCGGCTCTACGACGCCTTCGGCCCCGCGCGCTGGTTCTGGGGCACCGACATCACGCGCATGCCGTGCCCGTGGCGTCAGTGCGTGACGCTGTTCACGGAAGAGCTGCCCTGGTTGAAGGGCCGCGACCTCGAACTGGTCATGGGCCGGGCTGTCTGTGACTGGCTGGGATGGAAACGATAGGAGATACGCCATGAGACCCAACAAGCTGCGCGAGCTCCTCAAAGCCAACAAGCCCACGCTCTCCACCCACATTCACACCACGTGGCCGTCCGTCGTGGAAGCCATCGGGCACACGGGTCTCTACGACTACGTCGAGTTCGTGGGAGAGTACGGCCCCTACGATCTCCACGACCTCGACAACCTCGCGCGAGCCGCGGACATCTACAACATGTCGATGCAGCTCAAGGTCGACCAGGAGCCGCGGGGCTTCCTCGCGTCACGAGCGATCGGGTCGGGCTTCCACAGCATCCTGTTCGCCGACTGTCGCTCCGCCTCCGACGTGGAGGAGTGCGTGCGTATCGTGCGCCCGGAGACCCCGGAAGACGGAGGAACCTACGGAGTGGCCACCCGTCGGTTCACCTACATGGGCTACGGCGGCACCAAGGAATACGTCCAGGCTCTGCGCGATATCGTCGTGGCCATCATGATCGAGAAGCCAGGCACCGTCGACACGCTCGAGAAGGTCCTATCCGTCAGAGGTGTCGACATGGTGCAGTGGGGCGGCTCCGACTACTCGATGGGCATCGGACGGGCCGGCGAGCGCTACTCTCCTGAGCTACGCGTGGTAGAGCGTCGCGTGTTCGAAACGGCCATCAAGATGGGCGTGCCGCCCCGGGCCGAGATCGCCACCGCGGATCAGGCGAAGTACTTCCTCGACATGGGCGTGCGGCACTTCTCCGTCGGCACGGACATCACCATCCTGCACCAGTGGTGGAAGTCCCAGGGCGAGGACCTGCGCAAGGCGCTCGGCGGCAGCTGATCTGCGGCGCTGATCAGAGCGCGCCGTCGGCCTTCAACGCGGCCACGGCCTGCGCGCTCAGACCGAGCCACTCGCTCAGCACTTACTGCGTGTGCTCTCCGAGCATGGGAGACGCCGTGGCTCGTGTCGGTCGACCATCGTCATGGGCGAGTTCGCCGAATTCGAGTCCCGGCACCGCCGAGTATGAGAAAGTCGACCGTTGGCACTACCAAGAACTGGGGACATGACATGAGTCTCGCAGCAGCCAAGACCGAGTCCTGGGCTCAGGGCCGCATTCCGGTGCTCGATATCCGCGCGTATCTCGCCGGCGAGGCGGGCGCGGCCGCGCCGCTGGTGCGTGCCATTGCCCGCACCTGCGAAGACACCGGGTTTCTCGTCGTCGCCAATCACGGCGTGCCGCAGCATCTGATCGACGACACGTTCGCCGGCGCCGAGCGATTCTTCACCCGCTCCGAACCGGATAAGCTGGCGCTCAAGGTCGGCAAGTACAACATCGGTTACTTGCCGTTCGGCGGGCAGGTCGTGCGCCATTCGCCGGTCAACAAGAACACCAAGCCGAATTTCAGCGAGAGCTTCTACATCACCCGCGACCGCGCTCCCGACCACGCCGACATCGTCAGCAACAAGCCGCTGGTCGGGCTCAACCGCTGGCCCGAGGCCATGCCCGAGTTCCGCGCCGCGACGA
>JBGPYK010000063.1:0-9547 GCA_041493245.1 Methylomirabilia bacterium
ACGGCCAGCGCCGGGCGAGGTCGTCGGGCTCGGGAAACGCCTGCGCCCGCTCGAGCTTGTACGGCAGGATCAGGTTCAGCCGCTGGCCGCCTACGAGCGCCTTGACGAATCCCGCCGTCGTCATGCCCGCCGGAAAGTACGGCGGCTCCTTGGGGATCTTCCATCCGAGCTTCTGGAACGTCGCGTCCATCCACTTGGTGCCGCCCTGGAACCACGCGCGGTACGACGCCTCCGTGAGCTGCTCCTTGAGGCGTCCGCTGTCGAAGAGGAACTTGGCGACCTGAGCGCCCGCCGGCGCGTAGACGTCGACGAAGGGGTAGATCCACGCGGGCGTGAAGGCACTCACGGTGGCCACCGTCTCCTCGTACACGTGCTCCGGCGGGTAACCCGCGAGCGCCGGGTCCTTGCGTGTCACCTCGACAGCGGCCTTCACGTCGCGCCGCGCGATGAGCATGGCCTCGACGATCATGTCCACGACGGCCTGGACCACGTCCGGCGCGTTCTGGAAGATCTCGTCGCGCATGTGCAGCGTGCCCCAGTAGAGCTGGAAGGGCGCGGTGTCGTCGAAGATTCGGGCGTTCTTCCGGTACTTCGCCATGAGGCTCGGCGTGGGCGACCACGGCACGACGGCGTCGATGCCCTTGGGCATCGTGGCCTGGTCGGGGATGGGCAGTGACTTGATCGTCACCTCCTTGGGATCGATGCCGTTGCCGCGCAGGTAGGCGTTGAACGCGAACTCCGCCGAGCTACCCGCCACGAGCCCCACAACCTTGCCCTTGAGGTCGGCGGGCTTCTTGAGCTGGGAATCGAGCGGGACCAGGATCGAGTGCTCGAGCACGGGCGTCCAGACGATGCCCGGGCTGTGGACGGGGGCCTTACGGACGATGAGCGTCGTCAGCGGGAAATTGCCGCCCACGCCGATCTGGATCTTCCCGGCGACGATCGCCTCGTTGAGGGGCGGACCCGCGAGGAACGACTGGAGCTGGATGTCGAGCCCGCGCTTCTTGTCGAGCCCGCTGTCCTTGATGACAAGCGGGATCGTCGCCTGCCCCAGCCAGGGCGCCTGGTAGCCGTACTGGAGCGGCCACCAGCCCTGCTGCTTGAGCCAGTCGATCGACTTCGGGCTGACCTGCTCGTAGGGCTGCGGCCAGCCCCACGCCGTGAACTGCTGCGCCTCCGCGGGCGCGACCGCGGCGGTGAGCAGGACACCGCCGAGCACGATCGAAACGAGGAGCCGTGTGATCATCGCGAACCCTCCCCCACTGAACATTTCACCGCTCATGGCAGGCCTTCGCGGCGCTCGGCGTCCAGCTCCTCGCCGAGGGCCTCGGCCGCCATCTTGAGGTCCGGCAGGTGCTCGCGCGCGCGCGCGAGGGGAAACCGCGCCGACGGCGCGGAGACGGCCAGGCCGGCGGCGACCCTGCCACGGCGGTCGCGGATGGGCACGGCCAGACAGCAGACGCCGGCGAGGAACTCTTCGTCGTCCTCCGACCAACCACGCCGACGGACGTCGGCAAGCTGCCTCATGAGCACGGCGCGGCTCGTGATCGTGCGCGACGTCAGCGGCGTGAGGCGGAGTCCGCGGAGGAGGCGCTCGCGCGCGGGCGCCGGCGCGTAGGCCAGGAAGAGCTTGCCGTTGGCGGTGCAGTGCAGCGGCACCCGGCTGCCCGGCTTGAAGTCCATGCGGAGCGGCCACGACGCCTCGACGCGATCGAGGTAGAGCACCTCCCCGCCCGAGAGCACGCCGAGGTTCACCGTCTCGCCCAGCTTCTCGGAGAGCCGCTCGAGCAGGAGCTGGCGGTTACGGTGGGCGGGAGCGCTGCGGATCGCATCGAAGCCGATCTCGACGAGCGCCGGCCCCACGAGGTAGCGGCGGGTCAGCGGGTCTTTCCGCACGAGGCCGGCCTGCTCGAGCAGACCGGCCAGCCGGTGCGCGGTGGGCTTGGGCAGCCGGGCCGCGGCGCTGAGGGCCGCGAGGCTCACGGGCGCCGCCGCGCGGGCCACGTGTGCGAGCAAGCACGCGGCCTTGAGAACGGGCGAGGAGGCCGAGCGATTCCGTTCAGCGGAACGTTTCATTTCATCCACCGGGTCGGTGGCGTTCATTTAGGTGAACCGCTCTGCGCCTGTCAAGCCCAGAATTTCCCCGTCAGGGAACGGCGCCGCGCGCGATCAGGGCGACGGCGTAGGCCGTCAGGAGGACGAGGACCACGGCGCGGAAGGCGCGCTCGGAGGGGAGGAGCCGACGCAGAAGGATGCCCCCGAGGTACCCGGCGACGGCGATCAGCACGGTGCGGACGTAGAGCGCGAAGACGGCGGCGGTCCAGTACCCGAGCACGGCGTAGGTCACCGCCCGGATCGTGTCCGAGACGAGGAAGTAGGCAAGGATCGCGGCGACGAAGAGCCCGGGCGCCACCCGGCGCGCGGCGAGGAACATCGCGATGGCGACGCCGCCCGTGCCGAGCCAGCCGTCGAGCGTGCCGCCGGCGAAGGCCGCGCTCGCCGGGCGGCGCCACCACCGGACAGGCGGAGGCGGTGCGGCCGGCCCGAGCCCGCGCCGGACCTGGAAGGCGACGAAGACGAGGACGACGGCGGCCAGCGCGAGACGGCCGACGGCGGACGGAACGTGTCCGAGCAGGAAGGCGCCGAACGCCACGCCGGCGGTGAGCAGCGCGAGGGAGGCCAGCGTGAACGGCGGCACCGTCCGCAGCTGCCGGCGGTCGAGGTGGCGACGATGCTCCCACAGGAGCGGCAGCGCCAGCGTGTCGCCAACGAGCATGACCGCGGGAACCACGACGTGCGGTGGCGCATCGAGGGCGAGCGCCGAGGTCGCGAAGAGCGCGAAGGCGAATCCCGCGAAGCCGAAGCTCACCCCGCCGACGAAGATCCCGACGCTGCCGACGAGCCCGAGCGGCATGACAGGCCGGCGCCGTGCTGCCGCCTAGCGATGGTTCTCCGCCGCGTCGAGCGGCACCCAGCCCAAAACATCGCGCGCGTGCGTGAGATCGCGGTAGCCCCAGCAGTTGTTCGAGACCGCGAAGAAGACGTCGAAGCGCAGGCTCGCCGGCGCCGCGATACAGGCTTCGATCATCGGCGCTACGTCGCGCTGGCTGCAAAATACGCAGAATTCGCGCGAGGCGGCGGGGCGATCGGCGGCGGTCACGTGGCCGATGCGCAGGCAGATCACGGAGAGGCCGTAGGCATCGGCGTAGTATCGGCCGAGCGCTTCGCCCCACACCTTGCTGCAGCCGTACAGGCTACCGGGGCGTAGCGGCGACACGTGCGTGAGCGTCTCCCACGCGCTCACCTCCCCGTAGCGGCCGGCGGCTAGCGCCTGATAGGGAGGCTCACGCTCGTACCCCGACACGACGGCGCCGCTGCTCGCGAGCACGACACGACGCACGCCGGCGCGGCGCGCCGCCTCCAGGACGTTGTAGGCGCCGACGATGTTCGGCCCGAGCAGCTCGTCGAGTCGCGCGCCCCCACTGACGGTCGCGGCGAGGTGGACGACGACATCCACTCCCTCAAACGCGGGCTGGATCGCCTCCAGCGAGGCGATGTCCGCGACGTGGCTCTTGACCCCGGCGACGGGACGGCGGCCGAGCGCGCGCAAATCGTAGGCGGCCTCGAGGTGCCGGCGGACCACGCCGCCGATGAGCCCACTCATTCCCGTCACGAGGATCGTGGGACGCTGGGTCGAAGCCATGTCAGCCCACGACGCGAGGCAGTCGGGCCGCACACCTGCCCCCCACCCCAACCCCTCCCCGCAAGGGCCGCAAGGGGGAGGGGCTCAGGACCTCAAGCGCTCCCCGTGTAGGGGAGGGGCTCAGAACCTCAACTGCTCCCCGTGAGGGGGAGGGGCTCAGGACCTGCACCTGTCGATGGCCCGGGTCCATCATCCGCGGGATGCCCGAGCTAGTCGATCGCGGAGTGGACGAAGTTCGAGACGAGATTCATGCGGGCGCCGTGCCAGGGATCGGGCACTCGGCTATTGGTGAGGTACGCGAACGAGACGCCGGAGTCCGGGTCCGCCCAGCAATAGGACGAGCCGACGCCGCCGTGGCCGAAGGTCCGCGGTGAAGCGAGCGAGCCCAGCCCCCGGATCGTCTCCGTGGTGCCGCGCACATGCGGGCCGAGACCGCGGTGCATCGGCATGCCCATGTTGCCGTCGACGCGGTCGCCAGTGAAGTTGCGGGTGACGTAGGCGACCATGCGCGGGGACAGCAGGCGGACGCCGCCGAGCCGGCCGCCCTGCACCAGCATCTGGTAGAACGTGGCCATCGCGCGCGCCGTCGCGTAGCCGCCGCCGTTGGGCAGGCCGGCGCGCCGGAACTCCGGCGTGTTCGCATCCTCCAGGCGGACCTGGCGGCCACCGTCGGCCGACGGCTCGTGCATGTCCACGGCGCGCGCGTGCCGGTCCGTCGGCAGGCCCACGTACAGCTCGTCGCCCAGTCCCAACGGCTCGACGATGTTTTCCCGGACGAAGTCACGAAAATCCGTCTTGGTCAGCGCCTCGATGAGCACCGCCGCGACCCAGTGCGCGGCGCGCGCGTGATAGTGGACGCGCGAGCCCGGCGTCCACTCGAGCGTGAAGCCGCACACCACGCGCCCGAGCAGCTCGTGGTCCTCCCACGCCGCCTTGGGGACGTCAGCGGCCGGGAAGCCGCCCTGGTGCGTGAGGAGCTGCAGGATCGTGATCTCGCCCTTGCCGTTGGCCTCGAATCCGGGGACGTGGTCGGCGACACGGTCGGTGAAGGCCAGCGCACCGCGCTCGGCGAGCAGCCACACGGCGCACGCGACGATCACCTTCGTGTTCGAGTAGAGGAGCCACAGCGTATCGTCTCCGGCCGCGACGGGCTTGGGCTCGAGCCGCGCGTCACCCACGGTGGAAAACAGCGCGAGCTTGCCGTGGCGCGCGATGGCGAGCTGGGCACCGGGGTAGCGGCCCTCCGCGGCGTGGCCGGTGATCATCTCGTGCAGGCGCTCGAGCGCGCGTGCGTCGAGGCCCAGAGCGGACGGCGAGACGGTCTCGAGAGGAAAGGTCATGTCAGTTCTCCCAGGTGCAGGGCTCGGCGATAGTGTACGAGCTTCCCGTCACCGGCACCATCTCCCCGCCGTCAGCAATGCTTGCACGGCGGAAAATCGCGCGAGTACACAGGCTGCTTGAGAAATTCCTCGGGGTTGTACTTCCAGAACTGGCTCACGTCGGGATAGGTGTGGATGACGGTGTTCTGCAGCTTGCCCCCGACGCGCTCGACCTTGCGGATGTAGATGTTCTGGGTGGGGTTGCCGTAGGCATCCATCTTCACGGGGCCGCGGGGCGCATCCGCGATCTCGACCTTGCGGAGCGCGGCCATGAGCGCGGCGCGATCCTCCACGCGGCCCCCGATCGCCTTCACCGCTTCGCTGATGATCCGCGCGCCCGTGTAGCAGTTCTCGGAATAGAACGACGGCGTGCGGGTGTATGCCTTCTCGAAGGCCGCGCGGAAGCGGCGGTTCGCCGGCGTATCGAGCACGGCCGAGTAGTGATGGGCGCTAATGACGCCGATCGACTCGTCGCCGAGCTGGGGCAGGACGTGCTCGTCGTTGTACGTGCCGCCGGCGATGAGCGGAATGCGGTCCTTGAGCCCGCTGGCCGCCCACTGCTTGGCAAACAGGAGCGTCCACCGGCCGAGCGCGAGCACGAACACGGCGTCGGCGTCCTTCTTGATCTGGGTCAGATAGGGCGCGTAGTCCTGCACGTTGAGCGGGACCCAGATCTTCTGGATGATCTGGCCCCCGTTGTCCTCGAACGTCTTCTGGAAGCCCCCGGCGATCTCCCAGCCGAAGGCGTAGTCGAGTGAGACGATCGCGATTTTCTTGTAGCCGAGCGTCTTCGCGGCGTACTCACCGAAGGGGTGCATGTTCCCACCGGCCGAGAACCCCGTGCGGATGAGCCACTTCGGACGCTTGCGCTGCGTCAGATCGTCGGCCGAGTTGATGGGATAGATCGTCGGGATGCCCTGGGCCTCGACGTACGGCACGAGCGCGTAGGCGACGTTGGAGAGGATGATGCCGGCCAGCATGTGGACCTTGTCGCTCTCCACCAGCTTGCGCGCCTTGGTGAGCGCGGTGGCGGGCAGGCCCTCGTTGTCCTCGAGGATGACTTCGAGCTTGCGGCCGGCGATCTGCCAGCCGGTCTCCTGCCAGTACAGCTCACAGCCGCTGTACATGTCCTTACCGGCGGCCGCGATGGCGCCGGACAGCGGGGAGATGAAGCCGATCTTGATGGGCCCCTGGGCGACGGCGGCCGGCGGGACAAGGAGGGCGGCGCACAGCGCGAGGACAACCAACGTGACGAGGCGCATCCGTGACCTCCCCGGCGTCCTCGAGCGTCCCGACGACGCCGTCTGCTCGGCATGAAACCGGGCCGACTCTAACACATGGGGGCCCCGACATGGCCCCCATACCCCCCAACGCTCGGACCGCCCCGGCGAAGCCGTGGCGCTCCTCGATACTGCAACAGGCTCCTGGCACGATTGACACCTGCGAGGGCCACTCCTAAGATGCCGCCACATCTGACCCACCTGGAGGATTCCATGGTCGTGAACGGGCTCGAGCTGCAATGACGGCGGCGGACGCCGAGCGGCGGCTCATCGTCGAGCGGGCGGCCCGGCTCACGCGGGAGAAGATCGCGCCGCGCGCGGCCGCTTATGACCGCGACGCGGCCAATCCCGTGGAGAGCTGGCGCGACCTGTGGGAGGCCGGCTTTCTCGGCGCCGCCGTGCCGCGCGCCCACGGCGGACTGGATCTCGACATGTCGACCTACGCGGCCGTCATCCGCGCCATCGCACAGGGCTGCGCGAGCACGGCCATGACCTTGCACATGCACTCGACGGTCATGCGCTTCATTGCCGCCCTCGGCACCGCGGCGCAGCAGCGCCGCTACTTCGACGAGGTCGTCCGGCACGGCAAGCTCTTCGGGAGCTGGGGCAGCGAGCCGGCGGTCAGCCTCTCGCGCACCTTCCTGATGGAGACGGCGATCCGCATCGATGGCGACGGGGTCGTCGTCGACGGCGTCAAGCACTTCTGCACCATGGCGCGGGGCGCGTCGTACTACATGGTCTGGGGCGCGCTCGACGCCACCACCGACATGGCCAAGGCGCTGCTGCTGGTCCTCGTGCCCGCCGAAGCCCCCGGGATCGCCACCGACGGGGCAAGTGGAACACGCTCGGCATGCGCGCCACCTTCAGCCCCTCCGTCACCCTGACCGCCGTGCGCCTCCCCGGCGACGCCGTGCTCGGCAATCCCGGCGCGGCGCTGAACGCCGGCGTCGTCGAGGCCTTCGCGCTCGGGTACGCGGCGATTTACCTCGGCATCGCCGAGGCCGCCCTGGACTTCGCCGTGGACTACGCGCGCACGCGCGTGATCCGGCCCGAGAACGTGGCGGTGGCCCACGACCCGGCCGTCCAGCGCCACGTCGGCGAGCTGCGGGTCCACCTGGACGCCGCCCTCCTCGTCCTCACCCACGCCGCTGCTGCGTGGGAGGACGCCGACCCCGCGGGGCGCGGTCTCCTCGCGAACAAGGCGAAGTACCTCGCCGCCGAGGCCGCGCTGCAGGTGACCTCGAAAGTGATCCAGGTGGTGGGCGGGCGCGGGGCCTCCAAGGACTACCCCGCCGAGCGCGCGTTCCGGGACGTGCGGACCTCGACGCTGATGCCGCCGACGACCGACCGGATGCTCGAGGCCATCGGCAAGAGCGCGCTGGGGCTCGACGCCGCGATGTTCAACGTGGCGCGATCGACGCAGTGACAAGCGGGCGAGCGGTGATACGCTGCCTGGCCAGCCAATCCTGAGGAGGTTCATCGATGGCCGATATCGTGCGGGAAGCCGGACTGCGATACCGCAACTGGGGCAAGTGGGGCCCGGACGACGAGCTGGGCACGCTCAACTACATCACGCCGGAAATGATCGTGAAGGCTGCGCGCTCGGTGAAGCGCGGCACCGTCTTCTCGCTCTCCATCCCGTTCGACAGCCAGGGCCCCCAGATCAACCAGCCCCGGCGCTTCAACCCCATCCACCGGATGATCCTCACCGGGCCCGACTTCACCAGCGGCGCCGTCACGCGGCCGGGCGGCGTGGGCTTCGCCGACGACATGGTGATCATGGCGCTCCAGTGCGCGACGCAGTGGGACGCGCTCTCGCACTGCTTCCTGGACGGTAAGCTCTACAACGGCTACGATGCCAACCTCGTCTCCAGCCAGGGCGCGAAGAAGAACGGCATCCACAAGATGGCCGGCCACATCACGGCCCGCGGCGTCCTTCTCGACATCCCCCGTGTGAAAGGCGTCGAGTGGCTGCAGCCGGGGTACGCGATCACGACGGCGGACCTCGACGCGGCGGTCGCGGCGCACAAGGTAACCGTCGGTACCGGCGACGCGCTGCTCGTGCGCACGGGGCAAATGACGATGTGCCGGGCGCGCGGTGGCTGGGGCGATTACGCCGGCGGGGACGCGCCGGGGCTCTCCTTCCACACGGCGGGCTGGGTCCACCAGCGCCAGATCGCCGCCGTCGCCACCGACACGTGGGGCATGGAGGTCCGGCCCAACGAGATCCCCGAGACTTACCAGCCGCTCCACCAAGTCTTCATCCCCAACATGGGGCTCCTCGTCGGCGAGATCTTCGAACTCGACGCCCTCGCCGCGGACTGCGCCAAGGACGGCGTGTACGAGTTCCTCTTCGTGGCCCCGCCGATCCCCGTAACGGGCGCGGTCGGATCGCCCGTCAACCCATTCGCCATCAAGTGACGCAGGGCGATCAAAAAGGGCCATCTGCGTCGTTGGCTCGGTCGGGGTCTCCCTCGCCGCCTAGCATCTGGCCCTTTTTGATCGCCCGGCGCGACATGGACTGAGGCTGCGGCACATGGCATCCGGGGTTCGTGTCCGTTTTGCTCCCAGCCCCACGGGGCACTTACACGTCGGTGGCGCGCGGACCGCGCTCTTCAACTGGCTGTTTGCGCGCCACCACGGCGGGCGCTGTATCTTGAGGATCGAGGACACCGACCATTCGCGCTCTACCGAGGAGAACATCGGGTTCATCGTCGAGGCGCTCGAGTGGCTCGGCCTGGACTGGGACGAAGGCCCGCCGACATCCGGCTACCGGCAGACGGAGCGGATGGCGATTTACCGCCAGCACGCCGAGCGGCTGCTCACCGCCGGCCGCGCCTATTACTGCGCGTGCCCGCCGGAGCAGCTCGACGTGGAGCGCCGCGCGGCCGAGGCACGGAAGGAGACGTTCCGGTACCCCGGACGCTGCCGCGATCGCGGGCTCGCCGCCGGCGCGCTCCGCCTGCGCATCTCGGACGAGGGCACGACGGTCGTGAACGACCTGATCCACGGGTCCGTCGTCTTCGACCACGTCCAACTCGACGACTGGATCCTGGTCCGCAGTGATGGCACGCCGACCTACAACTTCTGCGTGGTGGTGGACGACGTGACCATGGGGATCACCCACGTCATCCGCGGCAACGACCATCTGTCGAACACGCCCAAGCAGATCCTCTGCTACGAGG
>JBGPYK010000296.1:0-4203 GCA_041493245.1 Methylomirabilia bacterium
CTTTTCGACGGGCTACGTCCGCGTCGGGCTCGTGCCCGGCGACGGCGACACGTATTTCCTGCCGCGCCTCGTCGGCACGGCCAAGGCGCTCGAGCTGCTCTGGACCGCCGACTTCATCGAGGCGCCCAAGGCGCTCGAGCTCGGGATCGTCAACCGCGTCGTCCCCGCCGACAAGCTGGCGGAGGAGACCTACGCGCTCGCGCGCCAGATCGCCGACGGGCCGCAGATACCTATCAGGATGATCAAGAGGTTGGTCTACCAGTCCATGCGCCTCGACCTGCGCACGCACCTCGACCTCGTCTCCTCGCACATGGGGCTGGTGCGCCAGACGTCCGACCACAAGGAAGGCGTCCAGGCCTTCAAGGACAAGCGCCCGCCGAAGTTCACCGGGCGGTAGGCGGGCGGCCGCTACACGGCCTCCGCGATCGCCTTGCCGAGATCCTCCGTCCGCGCCTTGCCACCGATGTCGGGGGTGCGCGGCGCGTCCGAGCCGGGCTCGAGCACGCTCTCGATCGCCCGCACGATGGCCGCTGCCGCGGCTACTTCTCCGAGGTGCTCCAGCATCATCGCGCCAGACCAGATCTGCCCGATCGGGTTGGCGATCGCCCGGCCGTAAATGTCAGGCGCCGAGCCGTGCACCGGCTCGAAGAGCGAGGGGAACGCGCGCTCCGGGTTGATGTTGGCCGACGGCGCGACGCCGATGGTGCCGGCGGTCGCGGGGCCGAGGTCGGAGAGGATGTCGCCGAAGAGGTTGGAGGCGACGATCACGTCGAAGCGCTGGGGGTTGAGCACCATCTGGATGGTGAGGCCGTCGATGTGGTACTGGTCGGTCTTCACCTGCGGATAGTTCTTGCTCATCGCCGCGAAGCGCTCATCCCAGTACGGCATCGTGATCGCGATGCCGTTGGACTTGGTCGCCGACGTGACCTGCTTTCTCGGGCGCGTCATCGCCAGCTCGAACGCGAACTTCATGATCCGGTCGACGCCCTTCCGGGTGAAGCAGGACTGCTGCGTGACGAACTCGCGGTCGGTGCCCTCGAACATCCGGCCGCCGACCGAGGAGTACTCGCCCTCGGTGTTCTCGCGGACCACGAAGTAGTCGATGTCGCCGGGCTTGCGGCCCGCGAGCGGGCAGGGGATGCCGGGCATGAGCTTGACCGGCCGCAGATTGACGTACTGGTCGAAATCGCGGCGGAACTTGATGAGCGAGCTCCACAGCGACACGTGGTCGGGCACGAGGGCGGGCCAGCCCGCCGCGCCGAAGTAGATCGCGTCGTGGCCGCCGACGAGCTCCTTCCAGTTCTCGGGCATCCACTGGCCGGTCTTCGCCAGCCGGTCGCAGTTCCAGTCGAAGTGATCGACCGCGAGCGTGAAGCCGAACTTGCGCGCGGCGGCGCCGAGCGCGCGAACCCCCTCGGGCATCACCTCTTTGCCGATGCCGTCGCCCGGGATCACGGCGATGCGATATGTCTTGTTCATGCTGGGAGCATAGCCGCGCCGGCGCACCGCCGCAAGTAGAGCGTCAGATCTGCTTGCGGAGGAAGTCGGCCTTGTCCATCCGGGCGCGGATGGCGGCGGCGTAGCGCTGGTAGGCCTGGCTCCTGCTGCCCGGGTGCCACAGGGCCGGCCGGGGGAGCGAGGCCGCGAGCAGTGACGCGTCCTCCTCGCCGAGGTCCGCCGGGGCCTTCCCGAAGTACGCCTGCGCCGCGGCGCCCACGCCGTAGATGCCGGGACCGAATTCGGCCACGTTCAAGTAGACCTCGAGGATGCGCCGTTTGCCGAGCGTGCGCTCGAGCTGCCAGGTGAGGATGGACTCCTTCAACTTCCGCAGCGGGTTGCGGCTCGGCGACAGCCAGAGGTTTTTGACGAGCTGCTGGGTGATGGTGGACGCGCCGCGCGGCGCCTCGCTGTCGTGCAGGGCGTCTTCGACCGCGATCTTGATCTCGCCCCAGTCGAAGCCGCGGTGGGAAAAGAAGTTGATGTCCTCCGCGACGAGGACGGCGCGCTTGATGTCGGGCGAGATAGAAGAGTAGGGAGTCCAGCGGATCGCGACCTGCGCGGTTCGTCCCGCCGCTCGCTGGATCTCCTTGTGGCGCTCGATGAAGGCCGTGGTCGCGGGCGGGCGGGTCGCGAGAGCTTTCACGTCCGGCCAGGTCGCGGCCTCCCAGCCGACCCAGACGGCGAGCGCGAGCGCGCCCAACAGCAGGAGACGGCGCCAGAGACGCCGCGCGAGGGAGCGGCGCGCCACGGTCAGACCGGCTTGACGCCCGCTCGGTGCCGCTGGGCGAGGGCCTGGTAGCCGGCGGGATTCATCGCCACCCAGCGCTCCGCCGGCGTGCCCGCCAGCGGGCCCTTGACCTTGCACGGCGCGCCCAGCGCCAGCATCCCGTCGGGGATCTCAGTGCCCGGCGTGAGGAGCGAGCCCGCGCCGATCATGGCGCGCACGCCGATCTTGGCGCCGTCGAGCACCGTCGAGCCGTTGCCTACCAGGCATTCCTCTCCCAGCGTCGCCGCGTGCACCAGGCAGAGGTGGCCGACCGTCGCGCCGGGGCCGATGTCGCTGCCGCCGGTCGGCGTGACGTGGATCACCGAGCAGTCCTGGACGTTGGCGCCGCGCCTGATGATGATCGGCGAGAAGTCCGCGCGCACGACGGCGTTGTACCAGACCGAGGCGTTCTCCTCCACGGTGACATCGCCGATCAGGCACGCGGTCGGGGCGATGAATGCCGTAGGGTGCACACGCGGCGACTTGCCTTCGAACGAGAAGAGGGGCATGGACGGCTCCTTTCGTGGGTGATCGTCCGTTGATAGCACCCGCGCGCCCGGTGATAGCACCCTCTTGGTAGACATGGCAAGGGGCGGGGTGTAGCCTTCCGCCCATGGGCGCGCCGAGAATCGTCGCTGTCGCCACCGTCACGCCGCCCCACCGCTTCGACCAGGCGACGCTCTTGCGGATCGCGGGCTACGATGACGCGCTCCGCGCCGGCTTCTTCACCAACAGCCAGATCGACGGCCGTCACCTCTACATCGACCCCGAGACGTTCACGCCGGACGAGAGCGTGGACGAGGTGCAGGCGCGCTTCCGCCGCGGCGCCATCGAGCTGGGTGCTCGCGCCGTGCGGCGCGTCGTCGAGCGCGCCGGCTGGGACCTGGCCGACGTCGACTTCCTCGCGACGACCACGTGCACGGGACGCCTCTGCCCGAGCCTGGACGCGCATCTCATCGCCAAGCTCGGTCTCAAGTCCACCATCCAGCGCGTCCACGTCGGCGATACGGGCTGCGCCAGCGCGATGGTCGCGCTCCAGCAGGCCGTCAATCACCTCCACGCCTTCCCGCGTCACCGCGCCGTGGTCGTCGCCGTCGAGATCTGCTCGGCGGCCTACTTTCTCGACGACAGGCTCGAGAGCGCGGTGGCGCACGCCATCTTCGCCGACGGCGCGGGGGCGCTCGCGGTGAGCGGCGAAGGCGAGGGCCCGGCTATCGTCTCGCACCAGAGCCTCTTCCGCTCCGAGCACCTGCCGGCGATGGGCTTCGAGTTTCCCGGCGGCCGCCAGCGCGTCGTCCTGTCCAAGGAAGTGCGCCGGATCGGCGCCGCCATGATGAAGGAGATGGCCGACAGCCTCATGGTCTCGCAGGGGCTCAAGAAGGAGGACGTCCGCCACTTCGTGCTGCACTCGGCCGGCCGGCGCGTGATCGAGCAGGCGCGGCGGCTCCTGGACCTCGACGACTCGCAGGTCGCCCACTCGCGCAACGTGCTCAAGCGATTCGGCAACATGTCTTCGGCGACCGTGCTCTTCGTGCTCGAGGAGACGCTCAACACCGGGCAGCCGGTGGCGGGCGACTGGGGGTTGATGATCGCGCTGGGCCCCGGCTTCGCCGCCGAGGGCGCCCTCCTGAGGTGGTAACGTGGCCTTCCTGACACCGACGCCGCTCGAGCGCGACGCCGACGCGGTCGAGATGATGGACCGCCCCGCGTCGTTCGATGACATCGCCGGCTCCCTCGAGGCCATCACTCAGCTCAACGGTTTCTTCGGCGGACGCCGGCTGACGCTGCGCCATGTGCGCGACCTGTTGGCCACGCTGCCCGCCGACAGGCCGGTGACGGTGCTCGACGTGGGCGCGGGCGCCGCGGACATCCCGGTGACGCTGGTACGCTGGGCGCGGCGCTCGGGCCGCCGTATCCGCGTGCTCGCTCTCGACCGC
>JBGPYK010000132.1:0-6513 GCA_041493245.1 Methylomirabilia bacterium
CTGCAGATCGATCGCCCAGGCGTACGCGTCACGGAGCGGGAGGATGGCTTCCATCGCCTTGAGCCCGAGCGTGGGATCGACCTCGACGTGGGTGCGCATCGCGGTCGTGCCGTGGCGGATCGCCATCTCGAGAGCGCGGCGGGCCCGCGCGGCGATGTCCTCCACGGTGAACGCGCGCTTGGCCTCGGCCGTCGCGCGGATCGCGCCCTGGACCGTCCCCGCCCAGTGAGGCGCGCCGGCGCCGAGCAGCGCCTTGTCCAGGTGAAAGTGCGACTCCACGAGGCCGGGGATGACGAGACGGCCGCCGGCGGCGATCTCGGAGGCGGCGGTCTCGGCGAGCCGAGGCGCGATGCGGCGGATCCGTCCGCCGGCGATACCGATGTCGCGGAGGCCGTCGCCCTCGGGCAGGCGCGCCTCGCGGATGATCAGGTCCACGCGCGCCTCACGCCGGAACCCGGACCGCCGGCGTCAACCCTTGGCCTGCTCAACTGTTTCCTGGAGTCGGCCTGACGATTCGGCTGAGAGGCGCTCGCATTGCGGGCGTCCTCTCCAGACGAGGGTCATGCGACGACGTGCTGCATCTTGTTGGCGAAGTCTCGACCCGAAGTGGGGGGAGGTAACGGTTTACCCTCCTTTCGATAAAGCTCGATCGCATCCTCGACGATTCGGCAGAGATCATCGAATACCAGCTTCTCGTCGTCACCGTGGCAGCCTCCGTAGTTCAATCCCGGAGAACTGCCGACGTAGCAGTGGTCTTCCTCGGACCACTCAACGATCTTGACGTATCGGGCGCTGTCTTTCATTTCTTCGACTCGAGCGCTCCTTCCGCTGGACCGCCTTGTGAGGTCGCGCGTTGACCGCTGTCGTCTCATGGGCAACCCGTTCCGCGAGAAACACCTTCAGCAGTGACTGATACGGCACGTCGCGCCTGTTCGCCAGCGCCTTCAATTCGGCCAGGAGCGCGGAAGGCACCCGCAAAGAGATTGTTTCGGTCGACGGCTTCAGGTTGGGAAATACGGCAACTCGCGCCTGACGCCAATCGACGAACGGGCTCGTGTCGTGGGTCGCCCAGAACCGGCGTTCCTCGGCTTCGGAGCGAAATGCCGGGATCGTGCTACGGACGCGTCGCTTGGGCATAACCTCCTCTTTCTCGACGGCTCATCGGGCGCGCTCAGGTGGCTTCGACCACCCACGCTCATGGGCGGTGGTTACTTCATGTTTCGTCAGGGATTGCCGTAACGGGACAGGAGTGCCTTGGTCGAAGAGGACGCGCACTTAGGCAGGAGCCAGAGCGCTTCGGGCAGCATGCTCGAGCACGGCGCGAACTTGCTCAAGGGTAACGCCGGGAAACCACTCCACAAACTGCGAAACGAGCGCTCCGTCTTCGAGGTTCTCGAACAACGCAGCCACGGGGACACGTGTACCGAAGAACACCCAGGCTCCGCTCACACGCTCGGGATCGCGCTCAACGGCAGGGCACGAGGACCAGTCGATCATGGGCACATCGTATCACTGGCATTAACCAGCGCCAGGGTGGAGCGCGCGGTTAGACGCCCACCCATGTGACCGCGCCACGCTTTGCGCCGGGCAGCACCGCGAGCAACTGCGGAATGAGGCCCCGTAGATCGGAGATGCGGTTCGATGGAGCACGCAACACGATCACGGCGATGGAGAAGCGTGACAGATCTTGCTGGAACGGGAGATTGCGGTCGACGGTGACGAAGGCGTCGAATTCGTGTTCGGCTCGCGTGAGGAGATCGCCGTTTCTGAGCGCTGCCCAGCCCGCTTCCGGCACCGTTTTCACGTCGTGTTCCAGGATGTCCCCCGCGGGGCGTCGATCGACGCACTCGTCGAGAAGCACCCTCACGACGCGGGAGCGACCATGCGCGCTGTGGCCTCCTCAAGGAACGCCACGATCTGTTCTCGCTTGACGGTGGGAAACCCTGCCAAGAAGTCGTCGATCGTCTCCCCCCCATGGAGATAATCGATCAGCGCTTGAACGGGCACTCGTGTGCCGGCGAAGACGGGTGCGCCGCTCAGGATATCGGGCGAGGAGGTGACGAGGGGCTGTCCCATGGGCCCTACCTTACTCTCCTCTGGGTCGTGGCCTCAAGGCATCAACGATCAGGTCCACGAGCGCTCACCGTCGGCCCGCGCGCGGCCGAGATAGGCGCGGGCGACATCCCCGTTACGCAGCAGGTCGGCGGCCGGACCCTCGAGCACGATGCGGCCCTGCTCGAGCACGTAGGCGCGGTCGGCGATGCCGAGCGCGGTCTCCGCCATCTGCTCCACGATCAGCAGCGTGAGGCCTTCCTCGCGCAGGCGTGCGAGGACCTCGAAGACCTCGCGGACCAGACGAGGCGCGAGCCCGAGCGAGGGCTCGTCGAGCAGGAGCAACCGGGGGCGCGCCATGAGGGCGCGCGAGATCGCGAGCATCTGCTGCTCGCCGCCCGACAGCGTCCCCGCGGGCAGATCGCGGCGCTCGCGCAGGATCGGGAAGCGCTCGAGGTGACGCTCGATGTCCTCCGCCACGCTGCCCCGCCGGCCGTAGGCGCCGAGCCGGAGATTGTCGAGCACGGTCTGGTCGGGAAAGACCAGGCGACCCTCGGGGACGAGCGCGATGCCGTGGCGCGCTACCCAGTCCGCGGGGCGCCCGCCGATCTCCTGTCCCTCGAAGCGGATCGTCCCGCGACGGGGACGCAGGAGCCCGGCGACGGTCTTCAGCGTCGTGGTCTTGCCGGCGCCGTTGGCTCCGATGATGACGACGATCTCGCCGGGCTCGACGCGGAAGGCGATCTCGCGCAGCACCTCCATCCGTCCGTAGGCGCCGGTGAGCCCGTTGACCTCGAGCAGTGGCGCCGACGCACTCGATGCCGCGACGGGCGCGCGTGGTTCGGAGCGAACCGCCGCCGCGCTCTGGCCCAGGTACGCCTCGATGACCGATGGATCGCGCTGGATCGCCGACGGCGGACCCTCGGCGATCTTGCGCCCGTAGTTGAGCACGGTGACGCGGTCGGAGATGCCCATGACGAGATCCATGTGGTGGCCGACGAGAAGCACGGCCGCGCCCGACGCGCGGATGCGGCCGATCAGGTTGGCGAGGCCGTCAATCTCCGCCTGCGACAGTCCCGCCGCCGGCTCGTCGAGCAGCAGCGCCGCGGGCCGGCGGCCGAGGGCGCGGGCGATCTCGACGAGTCGCTTGTGGCCGAAGGGCAGGTTGCGCGCCTGCTCGTCGGGATCGCCCTTGTAGCCGACGAAGGCGAGCAGCCCGAGCGCCTCGGCGCGGAGGCGGCGCTCGCGGGCACGGACCGCCGCGGTCCCGGCGAGCGCGCTCCACACGCCGCCGATCCGGTTGCCGGCGAGGCCGACCTCGACGTTCTCGACCACCGTCATCGCCTCGAAGAGCTGAGTCGTCTGGAACGTCCGGCCCACGCCGGCTCGCGCGATGCGATGCGGCGGCTCACCCTCGAGCGCGGTGTCGCCGAAGCTGATCCGCCCGGCGGTCGCGCGGTAGAAGCCGCTCAGAAGATTGAGCATCGTCGTCTTGCCGGCGCCGTTGGGCCCGATGAGGCCGTGCACGGTGCCCGGCGTCAGCGTGAGGTCGGCCTCCGCGAGCGCCGCGATGCCGCCGAAGTGGATCTCGAGGCCACGCGCCTGCAGCGGCCGGCCCACGGTGCGCGCGGGACGCCACGGCTCGAACACGGCCTCACCGCCGCGCGGCCGGACGCCGCGGCCCGCGAGCGCGCCCACGACGCCGCCGGGGAGGAAGTAGATGCTCCCGAGCAGGAGCCCTCCATAGAGGATGAGCCGGTAGTCGGAGAACTGGTGGAGCAGCTCGGGCAGGACGATGAGGACGATCGAGCCCACGACGGGGCCCAGCACGCGGCCGAGGCCACCGAAGAGGATCACGAGGAGGAAGAGGATCGAGGCCTGCATCGTGAAGCTGTCGGGACTCACGAAGCCTGACAGGAACGCGTAGAGGCAGCCGCCGACGCCGGCGAAGGCCGCGCCGAGCGTGAAGGCCGCCGTGCGCAGGAAGTACGGGTTGAGCCCGAGCGACTCGGAGGCGATCTCGCTCTCGCGGACGGCGACGAGGGCCCGGCCCCACGTCGAGCGCTCGAGGTTGCGCGCCAGCGCGAGGCTCACCAGGACGGCGAGCAGGACGACGTAGTAGTAACGGGGCAGCGTCAGCTCGAGCGGACCCAGGCGCGGGCGCGGGATGTTGGCGATCCCGCCGAAGCCCAGGGTCAGCGCATCCCACTCGATGAGTCCGTGCTCGACGATGATCCCGAACGCGATGGTGACCATCGCCAGGTACGGGCCGGTGACCCGCAGCGAGGCCACCGCGAGCACGACGCCGACGGCCGCGCCCACGGCGGCGGCCAGCGGCAGCGCAATCCAGAAGCTTACCCCCAAGCGCGTCGCCACGATGGCCCCGGTGTACGCCCCGAGCGCGTAGAACCCCGCCTGCCCAAGCGACACCTGGCCGGACGACCCGGCGAGGACGTTGAGCCCCGTGGTGACGACGATGCTGATCCCGATCAACATCGCCACGAACAAGTAGTACGTGTTGGCCGTGAGCAACGGGACGGCGGCGGCCGCCGCAAGGGCGATGACACCGACCGCGTGCGCAGCCCGCGTCACGCTAGACCCGCCGGAGCGCAGGCACGCCGAAGAGACCCCAGGGGCGCGCGAGGAGGACGAGAATCACGAGGGCGAAGCCGCAGATCTCGCGCACGCCGGTGCCGAGGTAGCCGGCGACGACGGCCTCGAAGATCCCGTAGAGGATGCCGGCGACCACGATCCCACGCGCGCTCTCGATCCCCCCGATGATGGCCACGGCGAAGGCCTTCAGCCCGATCGTCGTGCCCATCGTGGCCGAGACGTTCAGCAGTGGAGCGAGCAGGATGCCGGCGATCCCGGCGAGGATCGAGCTGAGCGCGTAGGCCACCGTGATGGTGCGCTTCACGTTGATCCCCATGAGCCCGGCGGCATCGTGGCTGAACGCCACCGCGCGTAGCGCCTTACCGGCGAGCGTACGGCGAAAGCCCAGCTCCACGAGGGCCATGAGCGCGATCCCGGCCACGGGGACGAGCAACTCCTGGGGGTAGACGCCGGCGCCGAGCACGGTCCACGGCCGCGCGGTGAGCGGGGAGGGGAACGCACGCGCGTCCTTGCCGAAGACGACCATCGCCACGTTCTCGGCGATGATCCCGATGGCGATCGTCGAGAGCAGCCACGCGATCGACGAGGACGCGAGGAACGGACGCACCGCAACGCGCTCGACGATCACACCCAGCACCGCCAGCGCCGCCAGGCTCACGACGATCGCCGGCAGCAGCGCCCACCCCGCCCCAACGTACAGCGCGTACGCGACGACCGCGCCCACCATCACCGACTGCCCCTGCGAAAAGTTGACGGTCCGACTCGTCGCGTACGTGATGTTGTACCCGAGCGCCACCAGTGCGTACATGCTGCCCAGAGCAAGACCCGAAAACACGAGCTGCGTAATCATCGGGGAGATGCGAGAGGAGACTCCGTTATTTGGCCTTACGAGGAGGCGTCCCTGCCCCCCTTCCTCCCTTTGCCGTCGCTCCTATGGGACGGCCGTTGCGATCCTGGAGGGGGCGGAAATCGTTGCCAAGAATCTTCTGGAAGGCTTGGAACTGCTCCTCCGACATCTGGGCGGGGCTCTTGAGCACGATCCACGTCACGGTCTCCGAGCAGGGCGGTGTCGTGAGGGACCCCTGGTACGTGTAGTACGCAGCGGTGTCAGTCAGGGCATCGGCGAGGTTGATCGGATTGCCGTGAACATGAGGCGACGTCGACTTCTCCGGTAGACCGGCGTCAATCAACTCCTGCAGGAAGGGGTTCTCTCTTCCGATGTTGTAGATCATCCCGACCACGGCGACCTTGGTCGTGTGTACGAGGTCGTCCTTAAAAACTGCATGCAGCTCCATCACACCGCGCTTTCCACCCACCGTGTGCTCCGACAGCGTATGGAAGTGGAATTGCGCCAGTGTATAGGTCACGCCGTCGAACGCCAGTTTACTATCCGGCTCGTACTCGTTCTCGATCACGTGCCCGTCATTGAGCAGATTGATCGGCGTCTCGAGGAGGGTGAGATCTAGCTTCCGAAGCCTTCGATTGATCCTGACGAGGCTGATGTCGACGGGGGACTGCTTCTGGAAGCCGTCGGCCGTGCCTGCGCAGGCCTTCCACGCCGGATCCTGGTCCGCCCAGAAGCCCGGCCCCTTGTCCCCAGAGTACTCAAAATCCGCCGCTCGGGCGCTTCCGGCGAACGCGAGGGCCCCTACCGTAAGCGCAGCCGTGAGTGTTCTGAGCAGGCGCCACCGCGAGGTCCCGATTCTCAACCCATCTACTTCGCCGCGACAGGCACGATCTTGCCTTGGCGCCACGTCACGAGGAGGTAGTCCATCTCGGTCAGCGCGTCGTGCTCTTCGGGCGTGAAGGGCCGCTTGTACGTCTTGATAAGACCGCGGTACTCGCCGA
>JBGPYK010000345.1:0-3834 GCA_041493245.1 Methylomirabilia bacterium
GGGCTAACAGCGGTTCAGCCCAGACAGGCGGCGAGCGGCGCCGCGGGCTCGCCGACGGACTCGGCGACGCCCGGGTGCACGATCCGGCCGCGCCAGACGTTGACGCCGCGCGCGAGGGCCGGGTTGTCCCGCACGGCGCCCGCCGCCCCCTTCGCCGCCAGCTCGACGACGTAGGGAAGCGTGGCGTTGGTCAGCGCGAACGTCGAGGTGCGGGGGACCAGCGCCGGTATGTTGGCGACGCCGTAGTGGACGACCCCCGCCACCCGGTAGACGGGCTCGAGCAGGGTCGTCGGGTGGATCGTCTCGATGCAGCCGCCCTGATCGACCGCCACGTCGACGATCACCGCGCCGTCTTTCATGCGCTCCACCATCGCCCGCGTGACGAGCACGGGCGCCCGCGCGCCGGCGATGAGGACGGCCCCCACCAGCAGGTCCGCGCGCTGGACGACCTGGGTGATGTTGAAGGCGTTCGAGGCGAGCGTCGCGACCTGGCCGCGGAAGATCTCGTCGACGTGCCGGAGGCGGTCGAGATTGACGTCGAGGACCGAGACGTCGGCGCCGAGGCCGATGGCGGTCCGCGCGGCGTTGAGCCCGACGGTGCCGGCGCCGAGGACCACGACGTTGCCGGGCGGGACGCCGGGGACACCGGAGAGCAGGATCCCCCGGCCGCCGTGGGCCTTGCCGAGGTAGAACGCGCCCTCGAGGACGGCCAAGCGTCCCGCCACCTCGCTCATCGGCGTCAAGAGCGGTAGGCTGCCGTCGGCGCGTTGGACCGTCTCGTACGCGATGGCGACGACGTCGGCCCTGCGCAGGGCGGCGGTGAGCGCGGGCTCGGCGGCGAGGTGCAGGTACGTGAAGAAGATCTGGCCCGGGCGGAGCCGATCGTACTCCTCGGCGACCGGCTCCTTGACCTTCAGGATCATCTCCGCGCCCGACCACACCTCGTCCACCGGGCAGAGGCTCGCGCCGATCTTCGCGTACTCCTCGTCGCGGATGGCGCTTCCGCTCCCCGCTTCCTGCTCCACGAGCACCCGGTGCCCCGCTTCCACCAGGGCGTGCGCCCCCGCCGGCGTCAGCGCGACCCGCTGCTCGCCCGGCTTGATCTCCCGCGGAACCCCGACGATCATGCCGAACCTCCTCGCATCTGGCTGGCCCTCCGTCTTCATCGTACCGAAAGCCGGCCGCTCCCGCTGCGTCGCCGAAGCCGCCGCCGGCGCCACGCGGGCGCCGTCACTTCGAGTAGAATCAGCTCGTTTCCAGACTCGTCCCGAGGGGGCAGGCGATGACGACGGTGCTGGTGCGGAACTGGTGGGCGCGCGCGGTGCGCGGGGTCCGGGCCGTGCTGTTCGGGCTGGCCACCTTGATCGTGCCGGGCGTGACGCTGACGGCGCGACGTCCGGCGCTGTCGTTCATCGTCGGCGTCGCGCTGTTCCTGCTGGCCGGCTGCTCGAGCGACGTCGTTCTCCGCCACCCCGCGACCGGGCGCACCACCGTCTGCCCGGGCGAGTATGCGCCGGGTGGCATCGCGACGGCGGCCCGCGTGCGCGCCGTCGAGGAGCAGAGCGGGTGCGTCTGGTACTACCAGCAGCGAGGTTACGAGCCGACGCAGGGCGGTTGAGCGGGCGGAGGGACTGTACCGGACTTCGGACATTGACGGCGGCGTCGAGGCGACCGACGCTGGCTCCGTGCAGCTCGCCGATCTGCTCGCGGCGCTCGCAGTCGTCGGTCTCGTCCTCGCCGCCACGTTGACGGTCTTCGCGCAGGGCCAGCGCGCGTATATGCAAGGCGCGGGGCGCGTGGAGTCGCAGCAGACCGCCCGGGTCGCGCTTGCCCGCATGAGCCGCGAAATCCGCCAGGCGGGACGTGGAGGTGGCGCCGTGTCCCCTATCGCGATCGCCGAGCGGTCGCGGATCGCCATCCAGCACGATCTCGACGCCGACGGGAAGGCGTCCAGACGCGGCGAGACGGTGACGTGGCTCCTGTCCGTAGGTGTCCTGCGGCGCGACGCCGGCGGCGGCGCCCAGCCCATCGTCAATGGCGTCCGCGCGCTGGAGTTGAGCTATCTCGACGCGCAGGGCCGGCCGACCGCGACCCTGGACGCCGTGCGGGCCGTCATCATCACGCTCACCACGGAGCCGGAACACCCGGGTGCGGGCGGCGGGACGCTGACGACGCTTACCACGGAGGTCCGCCTGCGCAATCGTTAGAGATGGGGGGCCCCGAGATGGCGACTATTGAGATGGGGGCCCCGACATGGCCCCCATACCCCCAACGTTCGGACCGCCCCGGCGAAGCCGTGGCGGTCCTCGACACTCGGATGGGCTTGCTGGTCACGCCCCACTGGATGTTCGGACTGGCCCGGCGAAGCCGTGGCGGTCCTTGAGACTCCGTTGGGTTCGCTAGTCACGCCCCACCGGAAGGGTCATGCTCCTGAGGTGGGCCCCACGGGTTGTCCACAGGCTCCCTGTAGTCGATTTCCCTAGAAAATCGGTGTTTTTCCCTTGACTTGCCTTTTGGCACAGCTTAATCTCGCGATCCAAGTGGGGCAGAGTGGGATGAAGTGTCGTAGCAGCCCCAGGAGGATATGTTTAGAGGACGCTACCAGCACACGGTCGACCCGAAGGGACGGGTCAGCATTCCGGCCAAGTTCCGGGACGGGCTCGCCCAGTTCGACGGAGTCCTGATCGTCGTGCCCAATGGCAGCGCCCTCGAGGTCCACCCGTTCGAATCGTGGCAGCGCCTCGAGAGTCGGATCCACGAGAAGTCGCGGTTCGATGCCGATGTCCGGAAGTTCGGGCGGCTTTACATCTCGAACGCGAAGGAAGTTTCACTCGACGGCGCGGGGCGGATCCTCCTGCCGCCCGACACGCGGGAGAAGGCAGGACTCGAGAAGGACGTTACCGTGGTCGGGCTCGGGCTTGACTTCTTCGAGGTCTGGGACCGCGCACGCTTCGTCGAGTACGAGCGGATGAACGGCGACGGGCTCGAGTCGGTGTTCGAGAAGCTGGCGGACAAGGGGATCTAGCGGTTCACCTCCCGGTTCTCGTGGACGAGGTCGTGTGGCTGCTGCGGCCGCGTGGCGAGGGCTGGGTGATCGACGGGACGGTGGGCATGGGCGGACACGCCGAGGCGATCCTGGAGCGGAGCGACGCGGACGTGCGCGTGCTCGGCCTCGACGTCGACTCCGAGTCCTTGCACCGGGCGGCGGCGCGGCTCGCCCGCTTCGGCGACCGCGTGCGCCTGCGCCGCGCGAATTTCCGCGACCTCGGTACCGTGGCCGCCGACGAAGGCGTGGCGGCGGCCCGCGCGGTCATCCTCGACCTCGGCGTCTCCTCGTACCAGCTCGAGGAGTCCGGCCGCGGCTTCTCTTTCCTAGGGGAAGAACCACTCGACATGCGGCTCGATCCCGCGGCGCCGCAGAGGGCGGCGGCGCTGCTCAACGAGCTGCCCGAGGCCGAGCTGGCCCGCATCATCTTCGAGTACGGCGACGAGCGCCACGCGCGCCGCATCGCGCGCGCGATCGTCCGCCGGCGCCCGCTCGCGACCACCGGTGACCTCGTGGCCGCGGTGCGCGGGGCCGTCCCGCGCGCCGCCTGGTCACGCCGTCGGCACGTCGCGACGCGCACGTTCCAGGCGATTCGGATGGCCGTCAACGACGAGGGGGGCGCGCTCCGTCACGCGCTCCGCGAAGCGCCCGGGCTGCTGGCCGTCGGCGGCCGCCTCGGGATCATTGCGTTTCACTCTGGCGAAGACCGCATGGTGAAGCAGACGTTCCGGACGCTCGCTCGCGAAGGATTCGCCGAGCTGGAGCCGTCGCCCGTCGTGCCCGGGGAC
>JBGPYK010000162.1:0-5863 GCA_041493245.1 Methylomirabilia bacterium
CAGCCCCGCCAGCGCCGGCATCGTGGCCCCGTAGGAGCGCTCGTAGGGGTCGATCGAGCGGCCGATCAGCTCCGAGACCTTGGGCGTCGGCAGGTGCGTCATCTTCTCGCCGCCCACGACGAGCACGCACCGCCGCAGGCCCGCCGCGACCTGCAGGAACCCGGTGTAGAAGGCGGCGGCGCCCGACGAGGTCGCCGTCTCGATCCGGAGGGCGGGGACTTCCGCCAGGCCCATGTGGCTCGCCACATTCGAGGCGAAGTTGCCCTCGCCGAGGAATTCCTCGGGGTTCATGGCGGCGACGACGATGGCGTCGGGCAGCTCGACCCCGGCCACGGCGAGGGCGGCGTGGGCCGCCTCGGCCATGAGGTCCTGCAGCGGCTCGGTCCTCCGGCCGATCCGTGTCATTCCCGCGCCCGAGATCCAGACGTCAGCCATGCTCGCTCATCCAGATTGCCGGGAGCGCGCCGGAAATTCAACCGCCGACCGTACCCGCCCAAGAGGGACGAAGCGCCTCGCCGAGAAGGTTAGCTGCGGCGGCGCGGCGGAGGCGGCGGCGCGGCGACGCCGAGGTCGCGGATAAGGCGGAGGAGATACGTGCGCTGCAGGCCCAGCGCACGCGCGGCGTGCGTGCGGTTGCCCCGCACCTGGTGGAGCGTCGCCTCGATGAGGCGACGCTTGAACTCGGAGACCGCGCCGTGATACCCGATGGGCCGGTCGCCGCCGGTGTCGGCGGCAAGCAGTGAGGGCGAGTGCAGCAGCGTGCTCATGGCCGAGCACGAACGCAATGCCTGTGCCAGGGGTGGAATCGCTCGCTACACGGCATTTTTGGTGAGGACGTCGGAGCGACCGTGCCCAGTCTGGGCGGCGGCATGCCGCGGAGGCTGTGCAAATGCCGAGGGCCCGCGGGGGCCCTCGGCGCGCGGATGCGAGACCGAGTGCTACGACTTGGTCGCCGGCACGACGCCGGGGTTGTCCTTGAAGAACTGCTTGTTCAACTCGGTGAAGTTCTTCCACTGGTCGGGGACTTCGTCCTCCGCGAAGATCGCCTTCACCGGGCACACCGGCTCGCAAGCGCCGCAGTCGATGCACTCGTCGGGGTGGATGTACAGCATGTCCGTCCCCTCGTAGATGCAGTCGACGGGGCACACCTCCACGCACGCCTTGTCCTTCACGTTGATGCACGGTTCAGCGATCACATACGGCATCGAGACCCCCCATGTCGGGCACGCGGATTGTCGTCGTGGTCCTGGTCAGACCACCCATTTTTGTAGCCGAGCCTACCCTGCCTGTCAAGCAGTTACGCGCATAGCGGAGTGATCGCCGTTCGAGCACCGGCTTCGTCGGCGGCGCAATCCTGGTTTCCCCTCCCGACCCTGCTCAGGTCTGCGGGCCTGCTTCGCGGCCTCCCGCAGTCTAGGAATCTGTCGGAAGGTCGAGGAGTGCCACGGCTTCGCCGGGGCGCTCCGAGCGATGGGGGAATGGGGGCCATGTCGGGGCCCCCATCTAAATAATCGGGCCATGTCGGGCCCCCCCATGTTGATTACTGCGTGCGGAGCCGTGGATCGAGGGCATCGCGAAGGGAATCACCGAAGAGGTTGAAGGCGAACACGGCCAGGCTGATCGCGATCCCCGGAAAGATCGCCATCCAGGGTGCCGCCTCGGCGAACTGCACCGCCGCCCCGCGGAGCATCAGGCCCCAGGCCGCGGTCGGCTCGGACACCCCGAGCCCGAGGAACGACAGCGACGCCTCGAGCAGGATGGCCTGGCCAAGAAACGCCGTGAGCATGATCAGGTAGGGCGCCATCACGTTGGGCAGCATGTGCCGCCCGATGATCCGCGCATGGCGGAACCCGGCCGCGCGGGCCGCGTCGACGTAAGGCATCTCGCGAATAGCGAGCGCGCTCGAGCGCGTGACCAGCGCGGCGCGCGGGATCATGGGGATCGTGATAGCGAGAATGACGTTGGTCATGCCCGTACCGAGGATCGCGACCACGGCGAGGGCCAGGATGATCAGGGGAAACGCCAGGAACACGTCCATGACGCGCTGGATGATGAGGTCGACCTTCCCGCCGAAGTAGGCGCTGGCCACCCCGATGACGGCGCCGACCGTGGCGCCCACCAACGCGCACGCGAAGCCGACGATCATCGCCGTGCGCGAGCCGTAGAGGATCCGCGACAGCACGTCGCGGCCGAAGGCGTCAGTCCCCAGCCAGTGGGCCAGGCTCGGGCGGGCCAGCATCGCCCCGTAGTCGGTCATGAGCGGATCGTAGGGCGCGACGAGGTTGGCCGTCAGCGCCACCAGGATGTTGAGGACGACGACGACGGCCCCGATGGCGCCGAGCGGGCGGCGCCGGCAGAAGTCCCGCACCACCGCCCACCATCGCCGTCCCTCCCCGGCCTCCGGAACGTCCGCCACCACATCGATCCGACTAACCGCCATGAACGTCACCTCCGAGGTTGGCGAGGAAGGTCCAGATGCGAGGCGGCGACTGAGTGCCCGACTGAGGCGTATGCCGCATACGCCTCAGGGAGGGCCGAAGGAGCCAACGAAGCAGATGGGCCTTCCTCGCCAACCTCGGTCAGCGGAAACGGATGCGCGGGTCGAGCCAGGCATAGGCCAAGTCGACCAGGAAGTTGACAAAGATGAAGACGAAGGCGACGAGGAGCACCAGCGCCTGCGTGAGCGTGTAATCGCGATGGGCGACGGACTCCACGAAGAGCATCCCAAGCCCGTTGAGGTTGAAGACCTGCTCCGTCACGACGAGCCCGCCCATGAGGAAAGCGAACTCGAGCGCGATGACGGTGAGGACCGGCAGCATGGCGTTCTTGAGCGCGTGACGGGAGAGAATGAGGTTCTCCCACAGCCCCTTCGCGCGCGCCGTTCGGATGTAGTCCTCGCGCAGGACCTCCAGCATGGCCGAGCGGGTCATGCGCATCCCCACGGCCGAATACCGGTAGCCGACGGCCAGCGCGGGCCAAATGAGCTGGGCGAGGTTCTGCGCGGGGCTCACCCAGAACGGCGTGTACACCATGGGGGGCAGCCAATGGAAGACGATGAGGAGCGCGAGGATGAACATGATGCCGAGCCAGAAGGACGGCGTGGCCAGCCCGGCGATCGAGAAGATGCGCACGACGTAGTCGACCCAGGTGTCCTGCTTGAGCGCGGCGACGACGCCCAGCGGGAGGGCCAGCGCCACGGCGACGACCGTGGCCATAATCGCGAGCTGCAGGCTGAGCGCGAAGCGCAGGCGGATTTCCTCCGAGATGGGCGCGCCGGTCCACATCGAGGTCCCGAAGTCGAGACGGACGATACCGCCCATCCAGCGGAGGAACTGCTTCCACAGCGGCTGGTCGAGGCCCAGGCGCGCACGCTCGATGTCGAGGCTCTCCTTCTGGGCGAAGGCGCTCTCTCCCGCGAACCGCAGCTCCACGATGTCGCCGGGCACGATGCGCATCAGGAAGAAGATGAGCACGGCGACGCTGAGCAGCGTCGGGATCATCAGCAACACCCGTTTGAGAATGTACTTCGCCATTATCGAGTCATCTCGCCGCTCGCCTGGCCTGGACTACTCCGCCAGCCAGACGGTGTCGAGCTGCTGGTTCAGGTAATGGCTGGGGGTCACCGTCCAGCCCCGCACCTTCGCGCTGTGCGGGATGATGCGGTGCCACTGCAGCGTATAGATGTAGTGGACCTCGTCGTCGAGGAGCCGGCGCTCGAACTCCCGGATGTACTTCTTCCGCTCCTCGGGGTCGGTGGCCCGGCTCTGCTTCTCGTACAGCTCGTCGAGCATCCGGTCGACATAGCGGCTGTAGTTCGACGGGCTGACGTCCTTCGACTCGAACTTGTAGAGGTCGAGGTCCGGCTCCACCGTGTAGCCGCACTGGAAGTCGGCGGCCACCTCGAAGTTGCCGCCCCGCAGCTCGGAGTAGTACTTGGCGGCCTCGATGACCTCTTGTCGGACGTTCAGCCCGATCTGGCGCCACTGGTCGATGAGCCACACACCCACCGGCTCGTAAGGCATCGGGATGCCGCGGTTCTTGTAGACGAACGAGAAGCCGTCGGGGACCCCGGCCTCCTTGAGGAGCCGGCGGGCCTCCGCCCGCGACTTGGCGATGTCCCGCGAGTATCCGGCGAGCTTCTCCAGCTCCGCCGGCGGCGTGGCGAACGGGGTGCCGGGCACCTGGACACCACCCACCTCCTTGACGATGGCGATCTTGGAGAGCGCCTGCGAGCCCTGGTAGCGGTCGAGGGCGAGGGTCAACGCCTTGCGCACGCGCTTGTCGTCGAACGGCTTCTTGTCGTGGTTCATGGCCACGAGGAGGACACAGTTCCACGGACTCTCCTGTACGGTGATCTTCGGGCCGAGGGCCGCGACCAGCGTGTCACGCTCCGCCGGCGAGAAGCCGCGGAACTGAATGTGGGCGCGCTCGCCGCGGACGGCGGCGACCTGCGCGGCGGAGTCGGTCATAAAGATGGCGCGGTAGCCGTCGAGGTAGGGCTTGCCCTTGTCCCAGTAGTTCGGGTTCTTCTTCCCCACCCAGTGCGAGCCCTTCACGTGCTCGACGAAGAGAAAAGGCCCCGTCCCCATCACGTGCGCCTCGTACCACCGCATGTCCTTGGCGAGGATGTCCGCCTTGTAGATCCAGTTCCAGGGGGAGGCCAGGGAATTCAGGAACGACGCCGACGGCCACTTGAGCCGGAAGACGATCGTATAGGGATCCGGCGTCTGCACCGCCTCGACGTCGACGTACTCACCCTTGCGGTTGGAGGCCACGGTCGGCGGCGGGCTGATGATCTTGTCGTAGCTCGCCTTGGCGTCCTTCGACGTGAACTCGCTGCCGTCGTGGAACTTCACGCCGCGCCGGAGCTTGAGCGTGTAGGTCCGCCCGTCCTTGGAGATCGTCCACGACTCGGCGAGGTCGGCCACGACCTTGATCCCGTGGCGGTCGGTGGGGTCGACGCGCAGGAGCGTGTTGTAGTGCGGCGCCGCCGGCATGATGGTCCCGAAAGTCTCCTCGCGATGCGCGTCGTAGGAGGGCGGGCTCGAGGGCACCACGAACACCAGCTCCCCCCCGTAGCGCGGCTTGTCCTGAGCGACGGCGGGGAGGGCCGTCAGCCCGATCAGCACCAGGATCGCGAACACGACTCGTCGGCGCATGGTCATCTCCCTTGTCGCCCGCCTACTGCGCGAGCGGGACGGTGTCGAGCTGGGTGTTCTGGCTAGGCACGCGGGCCATACAACCCCTCCAGGTGGACTCGGAATCGGCGAAGTCGCCGAAAAGTTTCCGCAATTCACGGTGACTGCACGTTACTGACAGATGTCGTGCCCTGTCAAGCCAGGGTGCCGCTCACGCGAGGATACAGGCCGCCTGGTGGCCGGGCTTGACTTCCCGCAGCTCCGGCACGGCCTCCCGGCAGCGATCGATGGCGATCGGGCAGCGGGGGTGGAAGACACACCCCGGCGGCGGGCGGAGGGGGCTCGGGACTTCGCCGCCCAGCACCACGCGTTCGCGCCGCGCTTCCAGCTCGGGATCGGGAATGGGCACCGCGGCCAGCAGCGCCTTCGTATACGGGTGCTGCGGATCCTCGTAGAGGGCGCGACGGTCGGCGATCTCGACGATCTTGCCGAGGTACATGACGACGATGCGGTCGGAGATGTGCCGCACCACGGCCAGGTCGTGGGCGATGAAGAGATAGGTCAGACCCAGCTCGCGCTGCAGATCCTCGAGGAGGTTGATGATCTGGGCCTGGATCGACACGTCGAGCGCGGAGACCGGCTCGTCGCACACGATGAGCGTCGGCTCCATCGCCAGGGCCCGCGCGATGCCGACCCGCTGGCGCTGGCCGCCGGACAGCTCGTGG
>JBGPYK010000390.1:0-3507 GCA_041493245.1 Methylomirabilia bacterium
GGCCTGCTGGGCGGGGGCGAGGGCGGCGTCACGCCGGCCCTCGGCGCCGTGGTCAACGCCATCGTGGACGCGCTGTCCGACCTGGGCGTCGAGCACCTCGAGCTGCCGGCAACGCCGGAGCGCGTCTGGCGGGCCATCCACGCGGCCCGGCCGCGGGTTCCGGCGCTTGACAGTCAGCGCCCGGGAGGACGATGATCCTGGCATGACAACCCTCGAACAGGCCGAAGCCGCCGAGCACGCGCTGAGCCAGGAGCTGGATCGCTTGGTCATCATGAAGTCCGTGATCTACACCTCGGGGGAGCGTGATCCGAGGGTGCCGGCCCAGCGGCCCCCGGACCAGGGCAAGCGCTATCTCATGCGGGACGACCCGCGCCTGCCCCGCATGCCCGACAAGCCGACCTTGTTCGATTTCTTCAAGTGCCGCTTCGCGCCCGCCAACCATCTCCTCCAATCCGCGCGGCTTGCGCAGAAGAACGGCACGAGCGAGAAGATCATCCTCGCGTGCCTGCTGCACGACATCGCCATCAGCGGATTCATCCGGGGCGACCACGGGTACTGGGCCGCCCAGATGGTCGAGCCCTACGTCGACCCCGAGGTGAGCTGGGCCATCCGCCATCACCAAGCGCTGCGGTTCTTCCCGGACGAGTCCGTCGGGTATCGGTACCCGGAGATGTACACGAAGCTCTTCGGCCCGGACTACACGCCCGAGCCCTACATCCACGAGGCCCACCGGCACGCCCGCGAGCACAAGTGGTACATGACGGCCCGCCTGCTCACCGTCAACGACCTCTACTCTTTCGACCCCAGCGTGCAGGTGCAGCTCGAAGAGTTCACGGACGTCGTCGGCCGGAACTTCAAGCAGCCGAAGGAAGGCCTCGGTCTCGACGCGAGCCCGTCTGCCCACATGTGGCGCACCATCATGTGGCCGACGCGGTACCTGTAGCACCCCGGCTCCCTGCAGGCACGCATCTTCTTATGGATCTCGAGCTGAAGGACAAGGTCGCGATCGTGGGCGGAGCGAGCAAGGGCCTGGGACGGGCGTGCGCGGAGGTGCTGGCCAAGGAAGGCGTCAAGGTCGCCCTGTGCAGCCGGTCACACGCCGAGCTGGAACGTGCGGCGCAGGAGATTCGTGACACGACCGGTACCGACGTCCTGGTGTTCGCCGGTGATCTGGATCGGCACGAGACCATTCGCGAGCTGATCGCGACCACCGTTGGCCGGTTCGGGCGTCTGGACATCATGGTCAACAACTCCGGCGGTCCACCGCTGGCCCGGGCCCACAACGCCACGGAAGAGCAGTGGGCGACCGCGGTGCAGCGATCCCTGTTGTTCTTCGCACGGATGTGCAGGGAGGCCGTGCCCCATTTGAAACAGCAGGGTGGTGGACGGATCATCAACATCCTGGCGAGCACCGTGTATCAGCCCATCCCGAATCTGGCGCTCTCCGGCGCCACCCGGATGGGCGTGGTGGCGTTCGCCAAGAGCCTGGCCGATGAAGTGGGGCGGGACGGCATTCTCGTCAACAACGTGTGCCCCGGCTCCATCCTGACCGAACGCATGCTCTCGAACGTGACGGCCCGGGCCAAGGAAACGGGCATGTCCGTGGCAGACGCGCTGGCCCAGCGCGCGTCCGAGACGGCGGTGGGACGCATCGGGGATCCCAAGGAGATGGCCTACCTCGTGGCCTTCCTCGCGTCGGGCAAGGCGAGCTACATCACCGGCACGACGATTCTGGTCGATGGTGGTCTCGTGCGCTCCGTGTTGTAACCTCCGGGGCCCTTCCACGCGGCGCGCTTGCACCGCGACGCTCGCGTGCGGCGTTGGACAGCCAGTGGATCATGGCTCGGGCTCCAGCCGAATGCTATAGTCGCAGCCGTCGCCCCGAACCGTTGCGCCCTTTCGCGGAAGGAGACATCCGATGCGTTCTCTCGCTCGCACGCTCACCGTCGTCCTTGCCCTCGCCCTCGCCGGCACCTCGCTGCTCGTCCGCCCGGCGCCTGCGGCCGACGACTTCAAGATCGCGCTCGTCGCGCCGCTCTCCGGACGCTGGGCGCGGCAGGGACAGCTCAAGAAGATGGGCGCGGAGATGGCCATCGAGGAGATCAACAGCCAGGGCGGGATCAAGGCGCTCGGTGGCGCCAAGATCGTGCTGCGCGAGGCCGATGCGGGCGACAGCGTGGAGAAGGCCGTGAGCGCGGCGCAGCGCGTCCTCACGCGGGAGAAGATCAGCGCGGGCATCGGCTCCTGGCTCAGCTCGTTCACGCTTGGAGTCACCGAGGTGGCCGAGCGGCTGCAGGTGCCGTGGCTCACCCTGTCCTACGCCGACAGCATCACGGAGCGCGGCTTCAAGTACACGTTCCAGACCTCGCCGGTCTCGTCGTACCAGGCCGAGCAGGCCCTCGACCTCGTCACCGACCTCGCCAAACGCAACAACCGGCCGATCAAGAAGGCGGCGATCGTGGGCGACAACACAGCGGCCACCGTCTTCTTCTTCAAGCCGCTGCGCGAGAAGCTGCTCGCCGCCAAAGGCATCGAGTTGGTCGTGGACGAGGTGTGGACGCCGCCCCTGCCCGACGCGACGGCCATCGTGCAGAAGCTCCGGTCCACCCAGCCCGACATCATGTTCTACGGGGCCACGAACTTCCCCGACTCGATCCAGGTCTTACAGAAGATCAAGGAGTTCGGGGTGAAGACGCCCATCCAGGGCGTCGGGGCGTGGCTGGTGACGCCGGAGTACGTGAAGACCGTGGGTAAGGAGCTGCTCGACAACATCCAGACCGTCGTCGCCGCGCATCCGATGAAGGGCCAGGAAGAGCTCGTCAAGAAGTTCATGCAGCGGACCGGCGAGCCGTTCATGACGCAGGACCCGCTCTGCACCTACGCTCACGTCTGGCTCATCAAGGAGGCCGCCGAGCAGGCGAAGTCGGCCGACCCCAAGGCCATCCGTGACGCGCTGGCCAAGATCGATCTCACGTCGGGCCCGGCGGCGTCAGCGCTCAACCCCGGCCGCATCAAGTTCGACGAGCGCGGCCGCCGCGTCGGCGCCGGTCCCCTCATCGTGCAGTGGCAGGGGGGCGAGCCGTTCACAGTGGTGCCGGTGCCCGTCGCGACGCGGCCCCTCGTCTGGCACAAGTAGTCCGGATCGCCGCGCCAGCCGGTGGTCCTCGCTGAGCTCGTCCAGTACGTCGCGACTGGACTGCTCGTCGGCGGCGTCTATGCCCTGATGAGCATCGGCCTCGCCCTCATCTTCGGCGTCATGCGCGTCGTGAACTTCGCGCAGGGCGACTTCATGATGCTGGGCATGTACCTGACATATTTTTATGCCGTGTCCGGGAGCATCGATCCGCTCCTCGGCGCGCTTCTGACGATTCCGCCGTTCTTCGCGCTCGGGTGGCTCGTGCACCGCGGCCTGCTCGCGCGCGTCACGGGCGGCGGTGACCCAAATCGGGAAATGGACGCACAGCTCATCCTCACGCTCGGGCTGTCGCTGGTGATCACGAACGCGAC
>JBGPYK010000367.1:0-3682 GCA_041493245.1 Methylomirabilia bacterium
CCCCACCATGACGGGAGAGACGGTCCAGAGCATGGTCTGCGCCATCCACTATCTCGTGCCGGCGTTACGGGACCGGCCCGCGGACGACATCGGCGGCGCGCGCGTCGCGATGGATGGCCGGATGTACGGGAACCACGGCGCCAAGGCGGCGATCGAGATCGCGCTGCACGACCTGGTCGGCCGGGCGATTCACCAGCCCGTGCATGCGCTGCTCGGCGACCAGCAGCGGAGCCGGATGGCCGTTCTCGGGGTCATCGGCGGCGGCGACCTGGCCGGTGATCTGAGCGACGCCTGTCGGAAGAAGGCGGAGGGATATACCGCGTTCAAGATCAAGGTCGGCGTGGACGCGCCCGCGGTCGATGCCGCGCGCACGCGCCAGATCTGCGACATCTTGGGGCCCGGTTGCTTGATTTCGGCCGACGCCAATCAAGGCTTCAGCACGGAGCAGGCAACCGAATTCGTCAGGGCCGTGGCCGGCGCCGGACTCGGCTTTTTCGAGCAGCCGGTTGCCGCCGACGATCTCGCGGGAATGGCCGCGGTCGCCGCCGCGACGGGCATTGCCATCGGCGCCGACGAAGGCATCCATGGCCTGGAGGACATCCGCAGACACCACGCGCACCACGCCGCGCGCGGCGTGAGCCTGAAGGCCATCAAGCTCGGTGGCTTGAGAGCAGTCGTCGCCGCGGCACGCCTGTGTGACAGTTTGGGAATGAGCGTCAACATCTCCTGCAAGACCGGCGAGTCCAGCATTGCGTGCGCGGCCGCCCTGCACGTCGGATCCGTCATCCCCGGCATCGCCTGGGGTCTCACGCTCACCAATGGCGGCCTCGCGGAGGATGTGACGTCACGGCCCATTCGCAGCGACCAGGGATACGTGGACGTCCTCGATGGTCCCGGCCTGGGCATCGAGGTCGACGAGGATCGCGTGCGCCGGCACCGCGTGCCGGCGCGGGGCGTCGGTGGATGAGCACACCGGACCTCGGGATCGCGGTGGTCGGCGCCGGACGAATCGGCACGCTGCGCGCCCGCTTGGCGGCCAAGCACCCGGTGGTGGGTTTTCTGGCGATCTCCGATCGCGATGCCGGCCGCGCGCGGGCTCTCGCCGAGCAAACACACGCCGACCTCCACACCGATGACAATGACGAAATCATCTCGCACCCGCGCGTGACCGCCGTCATCGTCTCGACCCCGGAAGGAGAGCATGTGGCGCCGGTGTGCGGCGCCCTCAAGCTCGGCAAGCCGGTGCTGGTCGAAAAGCCGATCGCGCTGACGCTCAAGGATGCCGACCGAATACTCGCCGTGCTCCGGGAGACCGGAGGTGATCTCCGGGTCGGCTACAGCCGCCGCTATAAGGAGTGTTTTCTGCGCGCCAAGGAGCAGATGCTGCAGGGCCGCCTCGGCAGGGTCGTGGGAGGCAGCGCCCGGGTCTACAATTCACGGGCCCAGGCGTTCGCGATCCTCAAGCGCGATCCCCACGCGACGCCGGTGCTCGATGTGCTCACCTATTATGTCGATCTCATGTGCTGGTTCCTGGAAGGGAACCGGCCCGTCGAAGTGGTGGCCCGGGGCCAGACCGGCATCTTCAGGGACGCCGGGTATGACGCGCACGACGTGACCTGGGCGATCGTGACCTTCGCCGACGGCGCCGTCATCAATCTCGGGGTGAGCTACGCGCTTCCCGCGGGTTACCCGACGCTCGGGCAGTCGGACCGCGTCGAGTTGCTCGGCACCGAGGGAACGATGATCATCGACGATGATCACATGGATCACCTGCTGTTTTCGGAACACGGCATCCCGCACCCCTATGTACCGGATCACCAAGTCAACATGGCGTTTCTCGGCAGCAATACCGCGGGAGACTGGGCGGTCGGAGACTTCTGGGGGCCGCTCGGAAACGAGACGCGGGCGTGGCTGGATCATCTCGCGACCGGCGCGCCGACAGTCCACACGAGCCCCGAGCAGGCACGCCTCAACCTGGAAACCACCATTGCCATCGAGATGGCCGTGGCGTCCGGCCAACCCGTGCGTCTCCCCCTCTCGCCGTAACCGCCGCAGGCTGCTGAAAAAGGCCCATCTGCTTCGTTGGCGCCCTTGGCCGCACGCTCAACGTACAGGGAGTACGCCTCGCGTGCGGCCGGCGGGCGCCGCCTCGCATCTGGACCTTTTTGAGCAGCCTGCTAGGCCCAGTCGGGGGGGCGGCCGCGGAGGCGCTTGACGGAGCCGCGCCGCTTCTTCGTCTCGATGCGGCGCTCGCGAGCCCCGGCCGTCGGGCGTGAGGGGCGGCGGCGCTTTGGTTCGCGGAGCGCCGCGGCCACGAGGGTCCGAACCTTCTCCCGTGCGTCGTCCAGGTTCCGCGACTGATCGCGTGTGGCCTGGCTGGTGACCTGGAGCCACCCTTGGGCGTCGAGCCGGTGACGTGCGAGCACGCGCAGGCGTTCACGCGCCGGGTCGGCGAGGCCCTCGATGGCGTCGACGTCCACCCGGAGGTCCACCTTGCTCGCCACCTTGTTGACGTTCTGCCCGCCGGGGCCGGAGGCGCGCGTCGCACGCATGGTCAGCGCCGCCGGCGGCACGCGGACGGTGTCGGTGACGACGATCGCATCCATACCCCTATTCTAATCGGGCATAATCCGTTCACATGACGAGTTGCCTGTCGGAGTATCTCGATGAGCGCCACGGCTTTGCTGGGGCGCGACGAGCGTTGGGGGGATTGGGGGGCCATGTCGGGGCCCCCCATGTCGGGGGTTGACCAGCGCGGAGCGTCGTCGCCTTACGGCGGTTGCGCGCGGCGAGGCTCCCGCGGACCTCTACCTGCGTGGCGGCGTCCTCCTGAACGTCTACACGGGCGAGGTGTATCCCGCGAACGTCGCCGTCAAGGGCGAGCGCATCGCCTACGTCGGCCAGAGCGAAGCAATGGTCGGCGTGCGGACGCGGGTGCTCGACCTCGGCGGGCGCATCCTCACCCCCGGCTACATCGATCCGCACGTCCACCCGGGGCACCTGGTCACGCCCTCGGCGCTCGCGCGCCACCTCCTCCCGCTGGGGACGACCACGGTGTTCGCCGACACGCTCCAGCTCTGGGAGCTGGGCGGGTTGCATGCGTTCCGCGCCGTCGCCGATGCGCTCGCGCGCTCGCCGCTCAAGTTCTACTGGATGATTCGTCCCCAGGCGCAGTCCCGCTCCACCGACGAGGCGCGTCGGTTTCCGCTCCGCGACTTCGTCCGCGCCCTGGACCATCCCTGGGCGGTCGCCGTGGGCGAGGTCACGCGCTGGCCCGACGCCTATCGGGGCGCGCCCGAGTTGCTCCGGCGGCTCGCCGTGGCCCACGCGCGCGGGCGTCGCGTCGAGGGCCACACCGCGGGCGCGACGGGGGAGAAGATCGCCGCGATCGCCGCGGCCGGCTTCACCTCCGATCACGAGCCGATCACGGCGACGGAGGTGCTAGAGCGCGCGCGCCAGGGGATCGCGGTGATGCTGCGCCATTCCTCGCTCCGTCCGGACCTGCCGGCGCTGCTCGACGCGCTGAAGGAAGCGCCGGCGCTCGTCTCGCGCCTCATGCTGACCGCCGACGGGTCGATGCCCGCCTTCATCGTCGAGCACGGCTTCGTGGATCACCTGATCCGCGTGGCGCTCGAGCGCGGCGTGCCGCCCGTCGACGCCTACCGCATGGCCACGCTGAACG
>JBGPYK010000293.1:0-4213 GCA_041493245.1 Methylomirabilia bacterium
GGACGACATGCTCCACGACTCGGCCAGACTGGGCGCCATGCTCTTCCCCGGCATCGGCTTCACCAGGGCGTCATGCAGCGCGTAGAGAAACATGAATGGCGTGATGAGCCCCGGCGTCTCCGCGGGCTCAATGAGCGTCGGCGTCGGGGTGAAGTGAAGGGCCCACGTCATCTGACCCGCGGGCGCGTCCGCGCGCCCCTCGGGCGCCACGACGGCATGCGTGAACGCGGCCAGCGTCAGAGCCACCACACCAGCCACGACCTGTCGTTTGCGTCGGCTCATCGGATTGTCTCCTCGCAGAGGGCCGATCTCAGTCAGTCGATGCTGCCGGCCGGCACCACCCACTCGCAGGGCTGTCCCGTGACGCCGGTGATCAGATCGAAATCCCCGTCGTAGTGGTGCGTCAGCGCCACGCCGCGCTCCGGTCCTGGAGCCTCGCCCTGGCCAGCGCGTCGAGCGCCTTCCCGACCCGACGGTCGCGCGTCGGCGCGACGCGGCGCAGCGCCTCGTTGACCGTGTCCTTCAAAGTCCGCGTGCCCAGCTCGGCCTTCGCCGCCACGAGGGTCTTCTCGTCGATGTCTACCAAGCGCTTGGACATGGCGGCACTATATTACGGCGCGTCCGGATATATCTCGCCCTCTCTTACAGACGCAGAGCCGTCCCCCCGCTGTCCACCGAGCGGAGAGCCCCATCCTCGAGCTGGGCGGCAGCCGCGCTAGCGTGAACTATTCATGATCGATGTTCGCTGGCATCGGACAGGTTCGGTGGATCTGTAGGGCGGGGGCTTGTCCCTGGGCTTGTCCCCCGCCGGCGCCATCTCTCATCGGTCAGCGAGCGGCGGGGGACAAGCCCCCGCCCTACGCCAGCGCCTGCTTCACGCGCTCGGGGGTGAACGGCAGCGCGCGCAGGCGCGTGCCGGTCGCGTGCGCGATCGCGTTGGCGATGGCGGCAGCGGCCGGGCCTTGCGAGCCCTCGCCGACGCCGAGGAAGCGCTCGGCCGGTCGATCGAGGAGGACGACCGCGACCTCCGGCACTTCGTCGAAGCGCAGGATCGGATACTCGGCCCACGAGCGCGTGGTGACCCGGGTCCGATCGAAGCGCACCGACTCCTTCAGGGTCCAGCTCGCGGATTGGATGATGCCGCCTTCGATCTGGTTCACGACCCCGTCCGGGTTGACGATCTGTCCCGCATCGACCGCCGCGACCACGCGCGTGACGCGGACGCGGCCCGTCTTCCGATCGACGTCGACGTCGGCGGCCGTCGCGCAGTAGCAGGCGAGGTTCTTGTACCGGGCGAACGCGAAGCCGCGCCCGCTGGCGCCGTCACCCCGTGCCCCCGGCCACCAGCCCGCGCGCTGCGCCGCCGCCTCGATCACGGCGCGGGCGCGCGCATCCTTCGTGTGGCGCAGGCGGAACTCCACCGGGTCGGCGCCCGCCGCGGCGGCCAGCTCATCGACGAACGACTCGAGCGCGAACACGTTCGCGTAACCGCCGAGCGTCCGGAGCGCGGAGGTCCGCAACGGCGCCTCCGCGATGAAGTGTTTGACCACCTTCACGTTCGCGAAGTCGTACAGCGGGATGGCGTTGCGGTCCGAGCCGCCGGTCGGCTGCGGCACGTCCGCCGGCAGCACCGGGGCAAACGGCCGGGCGAGATGTCGGGCCGCGAGCAGGTTGACGCCCGCCGAGGAACCCGGCCGCGTGCTGTGGGGATGGCTCCACAGCTCGTGCGACCACGTGACGACGTTGCCCTGCGCGTCGATGCCGCCCGAGAGCTTCATCACCATGGCCGAGCCGTACGGCTCCCACAGGAACTCGTCGTCGCGCATCCACTGGAGCTTTACCGGTTTCCCCCCGGTGGCGCGGGCGACGAGGGCGGCGTCGAGCGCGACATCGTCGGCGCCGTTGTGACCGTAGCAGCCCGCCCCTTCCGCGTGGATGCAGCGGACTTGCTTCGGATCGACGCCGAACGTCTTGGCAAGGTCCGCGCGCAGGGGGAACACGCCCTGGCTGTGCGTCCACACCGTCAGCGCGCCGTCCTGCCACTGGGCAACGGCGCACGACGGCCCGATCGAGGCATGGCACTGGTAGGGGCGCGTGTAGAGCGCGTCGAGCGTCTTCACGGGCGCCGCGGCGGTGACCGACGTCTTCTCGGCCACCGTCTGCGCGGGCGCCGTCGCGCTCATCAAGTGCCGGGACAGCGCGTCGCCCGATGGCGGGAGCGATTCCTTCTCCGTCCATTTGGCGCTTTGCTTGAGGGCCTCTCGCGCACGAATGGCTTGTTCCTCGCGGACCGCGGCGACGGCGAGGAAACTCCCATCACGGACGACGGCGACGACGCCGGGCATACGCCGGACGCGCGCCTCGTCGACCGAGGTGAGCTGCGCACCCGGGGAGGGCGGACGCACGACACGCCCGAACACCATGCCGGGCAACCGGATGTCCTGCACGTAGGCGGCGCCGCCGGTGAACTTCTTCGGGATGTCGCGGCGGGCGACGCTCTTGCCAACCCACGTGTGCGCGCCGGCCGGCTTCGGCGCCGCCTTGGCGCTCGCCTCACGCTTCAGGTCGGCGGTGGCGGCGAGATCCCAGTACGTGACGGTCGTTCCGCCGGGCGCGGTGACAGTCCCGTCGCTCACCTTCAGCCCGCCCGCGGGGACGCCGAGCTTCGTCGCGGCGGCCGAGACGAGGATGACGCGGGCTTCGGCACACGCGAAGCGAAGCGCGGTCCCGCTCTGCTCCACAGACAAACTGCCGGCGGTCTGGCCCTCGTTCGGCGTGCGCGCGGTGTCGCCGTGGACGACGTCGATCCGCTTCAGGTCGACGTCCAACTCGTCGGCGGCGATCTGCGACAGTGCGGTGCCGATGCCTTGCCCCAGCTCGATCTTGCCCGTGAAGATCGTCACCGTGCCGTTCGGCTCGATGGCAATCCAGGCGTCCAGCCGGCGGTTCGTGTTAAGGCTCCCCGGCAATCGAGGCCGGTCCTGCGCGAGTGCGAGCTTCGGGGCGAGAGCGAACCCGACGACGAGCGCGCCACCCGTCTTGATGAAGTCGCGGCGGGAGGCGCTCATGACCGCATCTCCTTGGCCGCGCGCTGCACGGCGCGGACGATGCGATTGTGCGAGGCGCACCGGCACAGATGGCCGTTGAGCGCCTGCCTGACCTCCTGGTTGGTCGGGCTCGGGTTCCGGTCCAGCAGCGCCTTGGCCGCCATCACCATGCCGTTGCCGCAAAACCCGCACTGGCACGCCTGCTCCTCGATGAATGCGCGCTGCAGAGGATGGAGTCTCTCGACGGTGCCCAGACCCTCGATGGTCGTGATCCGACCCTTCGCGGCCGCGGAGACCGGCGTCACGCACGAGCGCACTTCCTTGCCGTCCACCAGCACGGAGCACGCGCCGCATTGCGCGAGGCCGCAGCCGAACTTCGGACCGTTCAGCTCCAGGTCGTTCCGAAGGACGTAGAGGAGCGGGGTGTCCGGCTCGACCGCGACCGCCCTCCCCTCACCGTTGACGCGCAGCGTGAACCTGGCCATGGGTCCCCCTTTGTTCCAGCGCGGATGCGAGAGTAGCGCCTCGGGTCAGGGAGTTCAATGAACGGGTTGTGCCGGCCCACGAGGCACGGAATCGGTGCTACCCTCGACCTCCCGTGAGAGCACGGGATGAGCCCGAGCGACGACGAAGAGGAGGAAGACCATGCGCAAGCGGATGACCTCGATGCTTCGCGGAGCGCTGTGCGGATTCACCGGCCTCGCCGTGCTTGCGGCCGGCGGGGCCGCGCTCGCCCAGGCGCCGAAGGAGCCGATCAAGATCGGCCTGATCAACGCGCTGACCGGGCCGCTCGCCGTCAACGGCTCGGAGATCAACGAGGGGATCAAGCTCTACTGGGAAGACGAGATGAGTAACCAGGTGGCCGGCCGGCCGGTCATGCTGCTCATCGCCGACGCCGAAGGCAAGCCGGACGTGGGGCTCACGAAGACGAGGAAGCTGGTGGAATCGGACAAAGTCCACCTGATCCTGGGGCCCGTGTCCAGCGCCGTGGCCGTGGCCGTGCGTGACTACCTGCACGAGCGCAAGGTTCCCTGGATCATCACCCAGGCCACCGCCAACAACCTGACCGCCGAGAAAGCCGGCCCGACCATCTTCCGGAGCGCCATGTCGAGCTATCAGCAGGAGGCCGCCGGCGGCTGGTACGTCGCGGCCAAGCTCGGCCACAA
>JBGPYK010000558.1:0-2414 GCA_041493245.1 Methylomirabilia bacterium
CCCCACCGTGGTGATGACGCGCGCCCCGCACAGGCGGGCGATCTGGATGGCCGCGCTCCCGACCCCGCTGCCCGCGGCCTGCACGAGCACCGTGTGCCCTGGGCGCACCGCGGCCTGGGTCACCAGCGCATGCCAGGAGGTGAGCATGGCGAGCGGGACCGCCGCGGCGGCCTCGAAGGAGATCGCGTCGGGCAGCGGCACCACGTTGGCCACCGGGACCTTCACCCGCTCGGCGTACCCGCCGTCCTTGTGCGCGCCCAGATAGCCGTAGCGCACGCAGACCGTACGCTCGCCCCTCAGGCAGTACTCGCAGATACCGCAGGAGAATCCGGGAAAGATCACCACCCGCTGGCCGGGGCTCAGGCCTTTGACGCCGGCGCCCATCGTCTCGACCGTGCCCGCGACCTCGCAGCCGTTGACGTGAGGCAGGCCCTCCGGCGGCGGGAAGCGGCCGTCGAGGAGGAGCATGTCCACCTGGTTCAGCGCGCACGCCTTCACGCGCACGACGACCTCGCCCGCCCCGGCCACAGGATCGCGGTAGTCGTCGTAGAGGAGCTTCTCGGCGCCGCCGTGCTCCTTAAAGAACGCTGCCTTCATGCGGAGCCTTGCAGGAGCTGGCCCATGCGGTTGAAGAACTGGTCCGCCATCATCTTGGAGACGCCACCCAGCATCCGCTGGCCCACGCCCGCGATGAGCCCCCCCACCTGCACGTCCGCGGTGAAGCTCACGCGCGTGCCGCCGTCCGCGTCCGACAGCGTGATGACCGTGTCGCCCCGGATAAACCCGGGCCCGCCACTGCCCTCGACGGCCAGGCGATACGAGTCCGGCGGCTTCTTGTCGCTCAACCGTACCTTGCCCTCGAAGGTGCCCTTCACCGCCCCCACACCGATCTTCATCGTCGCCTTGTACTCGTCGTTGCCCACGGCCTCGAGCTTCTCGCAACCGGGAATCGCCTGACGTAGCTGCTCCGGATCGAGAAACGCCTCCCAGACGCGCTGCCGGGGGACGGGCATGTCGTAGGAGCCTTCAAGTTTCATCGCGACTCTCCTTCACCGTTCGGTGCCTCCTCGTCACGTTCAGATCTCGCCTCCTCCTGCCACACAGATGACTCTTCGTCATCGCCCTGCTACGCGAGCAGCTTCAGCGCTGCCGCCATCCGGCGGAGCCCCTCGAGGATCAGCTCGGTGCTCGTCGCGTAGGAGAGCCGGACGTGGGCGTCCGAGCCGAAGTCGATGCCGGGGACGACCGCGACCCGCGCATGCGTGAGCAGGAACTCCGTCACGTCGGCGGAGCCGGCCAGCGTCTTCGCCGGCGCGTCGTCCGCGCTCGGCGCGCGGCGCCCGATCAGGGCCGACACGTTGGCGAACGCGTAGAACGCGCCCTTGGGCATCACGCAGCGTACCCCCGGCAGCGCGTTGAGACCCTCCACGATGAGGTGCCGCCGGCGGTCGAACTCCGCCGCCATCTTGGCCACCTCGTCCTGGGGGCCGGCGAGTGCTTCCAGCGCCGCCCACTGCGCGATCGACGAGGGGTTGGAGGTCACCTGGCTCTGCACGTCGGTCATGGCGCGAATCAGCTCCCGCGGGCCCGCGGCGTAGCCGATGCGCCAGCCCGTCATCGCGTAGGCCTTCGAGCAGGTGTTGACCACGAGGGTGCGCGCCTTGATGTCCCCTCCGAGCTGGGCGATGGACAGGTGCCGGCCCTCGTACGTCATCGGCTCGTAGCACTCGTCGGAAACGACGAGCAGGTTGCGCTCGACGGCCACCCGCGCCACCGCCTCCAGCGCCGCCGGCGAGAACACCGCGCCCGTCGGGTTGTTCGGACTGTTCAGGATGACGACCTTCGTGCGCGGCGTGACGGCCGCGCGCAGGCGGTCGGGATCGAGGTCGAAGCCCGTCGTCTCCTGGGTGGCGACGGGGACGGCGACCCCCCCCACCAGCTTTACCTGCTCGGGGTACGACACCCAGTACGGGCTGGGGACGAGCACCTCGTCGCCGGGGTTCAGCAGCGCCACCGCCATGTTGTAGAGCGTGTGCTTGGCGCCGACCGAGACCAGCACGTCCGCCGGCTCGTAGGCGAGATCGTTGTCGCGCTTGAACTTGGTGCAGACCGCCGCGCGCAGCTCCGGGATGCCTCCGACCTCGGTGTATTTGGTCTGACCCCGCTTTATGGCCTCGATGGCGGCGTCCTTGATGCGTGCCGGCGTGTCGAAGTCGGGCTCGCCGGCGCCGAACGAGATCACGTCGACGCCGCGCGCGCGCAGCTCCTTGGCCTTCGCCTGGACGGCGAGGGTCGACGACGGGGCAAGGCTCTTCATCCGGTCGGCAAGCACGGTGCGCGACTCCTCCGCCGGTCAGGCCGGCGATTTCGGCGGGAACTTCTCGGACAGGCGCTTCTCCACGACGGGGGGGACC
>JBGPYK010000267.1:0-4423 GCA_041493245.1 Methylomirabilia bacterium
AGCCGCACGATGTCCTCGTTCTGGAAGACTTCGGGCGCCGAACAGTGCGAGTACTCCTCGAGAAAGTGGTGCTCGACCAGCCGCGCGTGGTCGTAGCCGAGCCCATCGGCCAGCTCGATCTGCGCGAGGGCGTCCTGGAGGAGCTGGTACTCGCTCCGCTCCCGCCACGGGCGCGGGAGCTGCAGCTCGTAGAAGATGCCGACCTTCATGGGATTCCTGTGCCCGCGCCGCTCACGGCGCGTCTCTGCGGGCCTCGCCCCAGCCGGGCGGGCCGCCACGCACCGCGCAGGTGACGACGCGGCCGAGTGAGTCGCCGTCATTGCGGATGGCCTCCACGGCAGAGATCATGCGCTCGGCGACGGCGCGGTCGGGGCAGAGCGCGCTCGTCAGCCAGCGTGAGGAATCGGACACCGTGAGGCGCCCCCAGGTGTTGCCCATGCGCCGTAAGATAGCGCATCGCCGCTGATTCGGGAGGACGACATGCGCGAGGAGATTCTGAGGACGCTGGCGTCGCCTGCCCACGGTGTGGCGGGCGCCTGCGCTTCATCGCTACCCTTGAGGATCCCTGGCAAATCCGTGAGGTCCTCGCCGGCCTCGCGCGCTCGGCCGAGTCCGTGGGTCGCGCTCCCCCTTCCCGGGGGTCGTTCGCGGCCAACCCGACCGCTGACGTCTGCGCTTGATCGGTCAACCCGTTCGCCGGGCGCCTTCGCGGAGGTCTATGGGCGAACGGCCTCACACGAGATCGGAACACGCCCACCAGGCGGTTCCGAGGTCCGCGCCACCTTCACTTGTTGACAACCCCGTTATCCGCGACATACAAAAGGCAGCAAAGGGAGCAACGGCCGGTATAAAAGGCGGCAAAGGGAGCGATGGCCAGGCACAAAAGGCAGCAAAGGGCGTTTATGCTCCGAATGCTAGCGCGGCTCGCACACCCACATCTCACGGAGGCCACCATGCGTTCTAGACCGAGGCTCGTCGTCGCCGCCGCCCTCGCGGCCGGGCTCTGGGCGAGCCCTGCGCTCGCCGGTCCCAACTACTCCGCGTTCGGTCACGTGATCGGCATCGAGACGGGATGGCGCGATGACACGATGGGCTTCAAGCTCGACGTGCCCACCGTCAATTCCCCGACACCGTGCAAGATCATGGGGGCGGGTTATGCGCTCGATCCCCAGGACCCGGGCGTCAAGCTCCATCAGTCCGTGGTGCTCAGCGCGTTCCTGGCCGGCCGGAAGATCCGGGTGCTCGTCGACGGCTGCGCCTACGACAAGCCGCGGGTGATCGGCATCGGCATCGGCGAGCCGATCTACTGATGGGCGCGGTGGGGCGGAAGGCGCGCGCAGCACTCGTCGGGGGTCTGCTCGGGCTGAGCCTGGCGGGGCCGGCGCGCGCCGCCGACATCGGGTCCGTCATCGTCCTGCCGAATGAGCCCTACGTCATTCCGGTCCCCGATCGTGACTACACGTTCCCATCGTACACGTCTCTGGACGTGCTGACCCAGCGCAACGACAACAACCGGTCGGGCGTCTCGCACTGGCCCGGGGTCAATCAGCACACCCTCCCCCGCTTTCGCCGGCTCAACGAGTTCTCCGTCAGCGGGGTGGTGACGGCGCAGCCGCTCTACGTGCACTCGGCGGTCGTTCAGAACGTCCGGCAGCGTGTGCTCATCGTCGCCACGTCGACCAACGACGTGTACGCCTTCCGGCCATCGGAGTCGGCCACCGATCCGCTCTGGCACACCACGCTCGAGCCCCCGCTGGTCAGCGGGCGTGAAGGTGCGGGGGCGGCCTGTGGCGTTGCTGAGAACGCGGCCTGGCCGCAACAGGGTGGCGGCGGCGTCGTGGGGATCGAGGCCACGCCCGTCGTCGATCTCGCCAACAATCAGGTGCTGGTCGGATACAAGACCGACAATGGGCTTCAGCGCCTCGCCGCGCTCGACCTGAACACCGGCCGGCCGAAGCCCGTCGCCGGCGGGCAGAGATCCGTCGTCGTCCGGCCGCCGAACGCCGCCGCCAACCCGGAGTGGCACAGGCTGCATCGCAATCGCGCCAGCCTGTTGCTGGCCGACGGGGTGGTCTATCTGGCCTTTTCCAGCCTGTGCGAAGGCACGCTCAAGACGATGCACGGATCCGTGGTGGCCTTCGACGCGCGCACGCTCGCTCAGGTCGGCGAGTTCCAGGTGACCGACGACCGGACGGACGGCGGCGGCATCTGGCAGGCCAGCACGGGACTGGCCGCCGACACGCGCGGCAACCTCTACTTCCTCACCGGCAATCGACGCCTGCCCCATCCATGTCTGGTCGAGCACCAGGATGCCAGCCCGCCCGACGCCGCGAACCTCTCGAACAGCGTGGTCCGCGTGAAGACCGAAAAGCGCACGGTGTTCGGAAGGCCGCCGCGGCCCGGCGAAGCCTTCACACTGAGGATGACCGTCGAGGACTATTTCACGTCCTACCGAAAGATGCTGGGCGACTGCTGGGACCTCGACATGGCCTCCTCGGGCGCGCTGCTCATGCCGGGCACCCGCTTCGTCGTGGCCGGAAGCAAGGAGGGCATCCTCTACGTGCTCGACCGCGCCGACATGGGCGGCTTCGAGAACGCCGGCCCGCCCTGGAACTTTGCCGGCATCGGTGGAATCGTCGGCGGCTTTCACAACGCCGTGCCGGACGACCCCAAGCGCGACCGCGTGCAGCAGAAGTTCCGCGCCGGCTTCAACAAGTTCGCCGACGACTACAAGGTGACCGAGTTGCTGCAATGGCCGCACATTCACGGCACGCCGGTCTTCGCGCGCTTCGGCCCCGAGGAGGCCTACCTGTTCGTCTGGCCGGAAAAGGATCGGCTCAAGCGCTATCGCTGGCGCGGTGACCGTTTCGATCCCTTGCCCCAGCAAGGTGACGCCCTGGCGCCGCCCTTCATCACACCTCCGCCCCCGGGCAGGGTCGGGCTCACCGGCATGCCCGGCGGCATGCTCTCCGTGAACATCGATCCCAGCGGCCCGTCCCTCGGCGTGGTCCTGACCTCGGTGAAGATGTGCGGGTGGGGAACCGGCGAGAAGCGGGTCGACGAGGAGCGCGTCGAGGTGAAATATCCGCGATGCGACGACGATCAGAATCGCGGCATTCTCCGCGCCTACGACCCGTTCACGATGCGCCGCGTCTGGATGAACGACAACGACAACTACTGGTACGCGAAGTTCGTCCCGCCCACGGTGGCCGCGGGCAGGATTTTCCTGCCGACGGCGTCGGGGAAAGTGATCATCTACGGGCCGTGAGATCCCGCACGGCCGCCCCACCCACGAGGTGGCCGAACCGCTCAACGAAGCGCTCAGGCGTGAGCCGCCCGGCTGCAGCCAGCGCCTCGAGCTGAGCGCGGTCTTCGAAATCCCACCACTGGAGCCGGATCATGTAGGCCTCGAGCACGCGGAAGGCGTCGGACTTGACGTCGATGTAGCGCACGCGCACCCGACCACTTGCGAAGGCCATCGACGCAAGTCGCCTTGACTTGACTAAGCCAATCCTTACAGTAAAGTAAGGATGTTGGGATATAGGTAAGGAGGCCCGGCGATGCCGAGCGCGACGCTCACCAGCAAAGGGCAGCTGACGCTGCCCAAGGCCATTCGAGACCTGCTCCGGCTCGCTGCCGGGGACCGGGTCGACTTCATCGTCAGGGACGACGGCGCGGTCGTACTCCGTCCCGCCACGGTCCACGTCCGGGATCTCAAGGGGGCGCTCCACCGACGGGGCATCAAGCCGCTGTCGATCGAGGAGATGAACGCGATCATCCGCCGGCGTGGGGCGGGGCGGGCGTGACCGGTCTCGATACCAACGTCCTTCTGCGCTATCTCCTCGTGGATGACGCGGCGCAGGCGGCCCGCGCGGCCCGCGAGCTCGAGCGCGACGACCGCTTTCTGATCGACGGCATCGTGCTGTGCGAGTTGGTCTGGGTCCTGGAGACGGGTTACGGTCTTTCCAGGTTTGACATCGCCGCCGCGCTCGATCGGATCCTGGCGACCGCTCAGTTTGAGATCGAGAGCAAGGATCTCGTGCGCGCCGCGCTCGGCGACTTCCGGCGATCCGCGGCCGATTTCTCCGACTGTCTGATAGGCCGGCGGAACCTCGGCTCCGGTGCTGCCGAGACCGCGACGTTCGACCGAAGCCTGAAAGGCCTCGACGGCTTTCGCCTCCTCTGAATCACTTTCGAGGACCGCCCCGGGCTCCCGGGACGCTTCCGCGTCAGTTCGGCCAGTCTCATCCGCTAGCGCCCGGCTGATTTCGCCGGCAGCGGGCCGAACGCGGGAGGCGGGACGCGGCGTTTCGAGGCGGCTTCATAGGCCGAGGCGATCTTCAGGAGGACGTCCTCTCGGCCCGGTTCGGCCCGGAAGACCAACGAAAAGGGCAAGCCCGGTTCGGGGATGGTGGTCGGCGTG
>JBGPYK010000466.1:0-2971 GCA_041493245.1 Methylomirabilia bacterium
ATGATCGCCGGCTTCGAGCGCCCCGACGCTGGCGAGATCGCCTTCGGCGGCCGCGTGGTCAACGACGTGCCGCCGCGCAAGCGCGACGTCGGTATCGTTTTCCAGTCCTACGCGCTGTTCCCCACGATGACCGTCGGCGAGAACATCGCCTTCGGGCTGCGCGTGGCCCGCTGGCCCGAGGCGAAGATCCGTGAGCGCGTGGCCGAGATGGTCGAGCTGACGAAGCTCGGCGGATTCGAGGGGCGCTATGCGAACCAGCTCTCCGGCGGTCAGCAGCAGCGCGTCGCGCTGGCCCGCGCGCTGGCGCGGCGGCCGGAGATCCTGCTGTTGGACGAGCCGCTCTCCGCGCTCGACGCGAAGATCCGGTTGCGCTTGCGTGGCGAGATCCGAAAGATCCAGCAGGACCTCGGCATCACGACCCTCTACGTGACCCACGACCAGGAGGAGGCGCTCTCGATCGCCGACCGCATCGCGGTGATGGCCAACGGGCGCATCGAGCAGGTCGGTCGCCCCGAGGAGATCTATGGCGCGCCGCAGACGCAGTTCGTCGCCGACTTCATCGGCATCGCCAATCTCCTCGCGTGCCGCGTGGTCTCGGCGGCCGACGGCGTCGTCGACTGGGAGGGGCTCACGCTCCGCGTCCCGGCCGACGGCCTCCGTGACGGCGATCGCGTCTTGGTCTCCGTCCGGCCTGAGAAGCTCGCCATCACCGCTCCGCCGGAGGGCGGGGGCGGATGGAACCGTCTTGACGGCGTGGTGGAGGTGACGACCTTCCTCGGGCCCATCATCCGCGCCGAGGTCACCGTGGCCGGCCGGGCGTTCTTCGTCGACGTGCCCCACGCTCTCGCGGGCGCCGTGAGCCGGAAGCAGCGGCTCACCCTCGGTTTCGCGCCCGCCGATTGCGTCGTGATCGCGCCCGCCGGGCCGGCCGCGGCCACGGAGCCGCCCGCCGATTAATCCCGCTCGCGTCGTCATCATCGGCGGCGGCGTGGCCGGCTGCAGCATCGCCTACCACTTGGCCCTCGGCGGCTGGCGCGACGTGCTGGTGCTGGAGCGCGGTGAGCTGACGGGCGGCTCCACGTTCCACTCCGCAGGGCTCGTGGGCCAGCTCCGCTCGTCGGTTGCGCTCACGCGGATCAACATGGCGAGCGTCGAGCTGTACGAACGGCTCGCCGTCGAGACCGGACGCGACCCCGGCTGGCGCCGGGTCGGCAGCCTCCGAGTCGCGTCCTCGCGCGAACGCCTCCTCGAGCTGCGGCGCCAGCTCGGCTGGGCCCGAACCTTTGGCTTGCCCGTGGAGCTGATCGGCCCGCGCGAGGCGCAGCGGCTGTTTCCCCTCATGAGCGTCGAGGGCGTCGAGGGCGCGCTGTGGCTGCCGACCGACGGCCGGATCGATCCCGCCACGCTCGCCCACGCGCTGGCCGACGGCGCGCGCCGCCGCGGTGTGACGTTCCGCGCCGGTGTCACCGTGCGCGAGATCGACGTGGAGCGCGGCCGGGTCACGGCGGTCGTCACGGACGACGGCCGCGTCCCGTGCGAGACCGTCGTGAACGCGGCTGGAATCTGGGCGGCGGAGGTGGGCCGGATGGCTGGTGTATCGGTGCCGATCGTCCCCCTGGCCCACCAGTACCTGCTGACGACACCCATCGAGGGCGTCGAGCGGACCCTGCCGACGATGCGCGATCCCGATCGCCTCGTGTATTTCCGCGAAGAAGTCGGCGGGCTGCTCATGGGCGGCTACGAGCGGACGCCGGCGGCCTGGGGCCTCGACGGCATTCCTCCGGATTTCACCCACAAGCTCCTGCCCGCCGACTGGGACCGTTTCGGCGAGCTGATGGAGCAGGCGATCGTCCGCGTCCCCGCGATGGCCAAGGCGGAGGTCATCACGATGATCAACGGCCCCGAGGCCTTCACGCCCGACGGCGAGTTCGTCCTCGGCGAGGCGCCCGGGGTGCGTGGCTTCTTCGTCGCCGCCGGCTTCTGCGCCCACGGCATCGCGGGCGCCGGCGGCGTGGGCCGCGTGATGGCGGAGTGGATCATCGACGGCGACTCACCAATGGATCTCTGGCGTATGGACGTCCGCCGTTTCGGCGCCCAGTACGCCGACGTGAATCACGCGCTGGCGCAGGCGGTCGAGACCTACGCGACGTACTACGACATCCACTATCCGGGAGAGGAACGCCACGCCGGGCGAGGGCTCCGCCCCTCGCCTGTGCACGGGCGGCTCGAGCGGCTCGGCGCGGTCTTCGGCGAGAAAGCCGGATGGGAGCGCCCCAACTGGGTCGCCGCCAACGCGCGCGCGGCCGGCGGCGGCTACGAGCCGCGTGGCTGGGCCGCACAGCACTGGTCGCCCGCGATCGAGGTCGAGCACCGGGCGGCGCGCGAGCGGGTGGCGATCTTCGACGAGACCTCCTTCAGCAAGCTCGAAGTCTCGGGCGCGGGCGCCTTCGCGCTCCTGCAACATCTCGCCGACAACGAGATGGACCGGCCGCCCGGATTGGTCACGTACACTCAGTTGCTGAACGAGCGCGGCGGCATCGAGTGCGACCTGACGGTGACGCGCCTGGCCGCCGACCGCTTCCTCCTCGTCACCGGCAGCGCTTTTGGCCTGCACGACCTCGCCTGGATCCGCGCGCACGCGCCGGAGGACGGCTCCGTGCGCCTCGACGACGTGACCCTGCGCGACACGTGCTTGGGGCTCTTCGGTCCCCGCGCGCGCGACGTGCTCCAGCGCGTCACGCCCGACGACGTCTCGCACGCCGCGTTTCCGTACATGACGGCACAGCGGCTCACGGTCGGCGGCGTCCCGGTGCTCGCGCTTCGCGTGACCTACGTCGGCGAGCTGGGATGGGAGCTGTACGTGGACAGGGCGGACGGCGCGACGCTGTGGGACACGCTCTGGGGCGCTGGGCAGGGATTCGGACTCGTCGCCGCCGGCTACCGCGCGCTCGATTCGCTCAGGCTCGAGAAG
>JBGPYK010000201.1:0-5242 GCA_041493245.1 Methylomirabilia bacterium
CATGGCCGCGCAGGCGAAGAACCCGGGGACGAAGCCGGCGAAGAACATCTTGCCCACCGAGACCTCGGCCATCCACGCGTAGATGATCATGGGGATCGAGGGCGGGATGAGGATGGCCGCGGAGGCGGCGTTGGACACGATCGCCGCCGACAGGGCCTTGGGATACCCGCGCCTGGCCATGGCGGGGATGACGACCTTGCCGATGGCCGCGGCGTCGGCAACCGACGAGCCGGAGATCTCCGACTGGATCATGGTCGCCACCACGGTGGCCATGGCGAGCCCGCCCCGGACGAACCCGACGACGCTGTGGGCCAGGTTCACCAGACGCAGCGAGATCCCGCCCGTCTCCATGAGCCCGCCGGCCAGGATGAACAGCGGGATGGCGAGCAGCGGGAAGCTCGAGGCCCCGGAGAAGAGCGTGAGCGGCACGAGCGTCAGCGGCGCCGTGCCCTTGGCCAGGAGAAAAACGATGGTCGTCAGACCCAGCGCCCAGGCGATGGGGACGTTCAGCAGCACCAGCGCGACGACGAGGACGAGGAGCAGCCAGTCCATGGATCAATCGACGTCGGGGGGAGCGAGCGCCGGATCGATTGCCCGAAGGGGGCTACGCCCCCCTCGCGCTCCCCCGGCCCGACACCCCCCACCGGTCACCGTTGGCGTCGGTTTGCTCACAGGCTCGCGCTCCCGCTCATTCGCTGCTCGCCGCCGTCGGAGCGCGGCTCGGCGCCGCGAGGACGCCCGACTCTCCGCGCAACACGAGCACCAGGCGGGTCAGGCTGATGAGGAGCATGAGGCCGCCGCTGATCGGGAGCACGCTGTAGATCCAGACCATGGGGATCCAGTCGATCGACACCGCGGTCTCGTGTCCCATCGCGCGTAGAAGCACAATTCCAAAAACCAGGAGCACGGCCTGAAAGGCGAGGCTGCACAGCTCGCTCACAACGGCGATCCGCCGGCGCGCGCGGGGCCCCAGGCGCTCGGCCAGGGTCTCGAAGCTGATGTGGCGGCCGCGGTAGGTTCCTACCACCGCGCCGTAGAACGAGAGCCACACCAAGAGGTAGGAGGCGAACTCGTCGTACCAGGTGAGCGAGGCGTCGACGAGGTACCGGAAGACCACGGCGAGGGTGACCAACGCGGTCATGGCGACCATGAGCGCCATGGCCCACCACTCGACGACCCCGATGAGGCGGGCGAGAAGCGTTCTCAGGGAATTAGCGCAGCGACTGGATGAGCTTCACCAGCTCCCCGCCCCCGGCGATCTCCTTGCCGAACTCCGCGTAGATCGGCGCGGACGCTTTGATGAAGCTGTCCTTGTCGACCTCGTTGACCTTGATCCCGCCAGCAAGCCCGGCCATTTGTAGTTGGCCACGCGCCGTCATCTTCTCGAGGAGCTCGCGATCGAGCCGCTCGCCCGTCGAGCGGGCGAAGTCGCCGAGCTTGATCGCGGTCTTCTCGAGGACGTCCCGCTGGTCGGGCGGCAGCTTCTGCCAGAAGCTCTCGTTGATGACCACGAACACGGGGCTGTAGACGTGGCCCGAGAGCGACAGGTACTTCTGCACCTCGTGCAGCTTCCCCGACCAGATCTGGACGAGCGGGTTCTCCTGCGCGTCCATCACCCCTGACTGCAGCGCGGAGTACACCTCGGCGAAGGCCAGCGGCGACGGGTTCGCCCCGTAGGCCTTGAACATCTTCACGCGCCACACGCCGCTGGGCACGCGCAGTTTGATGCCCTTGAGATCCTCAGGCTTGGAGATCGGCCGCACGTTGTTGGTGATGTGGCGGAAGCCATTCTCCCAGGTGCCCAGCACCCGGACGCCCTGCCGGGGCAGCCCGTCGTAGAGGGCCTTTTTCACCTCAGCGCTCTCCGCGACTTTCTTCATGTGGGCGCGGCTCACGATGATGTAGGGCATTTCGAAGACGCCGAACTTCTGGTCGACCGTGCTCATGATCGACGAGGGCAAGAACATCTCGGGCGCCCCCACCTTGATGCCCTTGATCATCTGCTCGTCGGTCCCCTGCTGGCTCGAGTGGAAGACCCGCAGTTCCACCTTGCCGCGCAACGCTTCGTTGACCTGGCGTGCGTACTCGGCGGCCACGATCTCGTAGATCGACCCGGGAAAGCCGACGTGCCCGAGCCGAATGATTTGCTGGGCGGAGGCGGCGACGGGCGCGAGCAGCAGCACGCCGGTCAGGATGGCCATCAGTCGTCTGGTCATTGGGGCGGCTCCTCCCCGAGACGGTGCCCCTCCTTCGGGGCGCCGGTCGGTGCGCAACACTACCGACCCGTGGTCGGGGGTGTCAACCCTTGCGGGCGCCGGTTCATCACGTCACGCGTGATGTCCGTGCAGACGCCTCAGGTGGCGGCGTGGCTCGTGAACGTGACCCGGTCGGCGGCCTCGGTCTTGATGTAGCAGAACCGGTTCGACGCGTGGCCGAAGCTCACGCAGCCGCAGGTGCACAGGACCTCCGCGAGCGCCTCGGGATGCTCCGCCGCGAAGCGGTAGAGCGCGGCGACCTCGGCGCGCTCGGCGAACACGGGCAACTCGCCGCGCCGGACGGTCTGCACGCGGTCGCCGATCTCGTCGATCGTGACCGTCGACGCCCCCGCGCGAAGCCACCACGCGCCGCCGCCGGCCACGAGGGCGAGCGCGACGAGCCCCACGACAACGAACCGCCTTTTCATTCCCTTCATTTAACGTCGGGGGGAGCGACCGCCGCTCCTCCCCGACACCCCCCACCGGTTCCCGACCCGTCGATCCCGTCACGAACTGGAGGCTCGTGCTCCCGGTGCCCCCCACCGGCTCCCGACGCGTCGATGCCTTCACGAACTGGAAGCTCGTACTCCCGGCCTCCCAGGCGGAGGGTGCCGCGGCCTGTGCGCTCGTCGTACTCGCCGAGGGCCAGGAGTTGGTAGGTGGCGGCGCGGCTGAGGCGCGCCTCGAACGCGCCGGCTTTGACGGCGCAGTAGGGCACGTTGTCGGCACCGAAGCGGAGAGTCGCGGGATCGATAACAGTCTCCGTCCCGTCGTTGAGGATCGCGTGCAGGCCCTCGCCCCGCCGCTCGATACGCGTCACGACCCACGCCACGTCGTCGACCGTCACGGGGATACGGACCCGCGTCTGGATGAAGTAGCCCTGCGGGTCCCGGCGCAGGTTCGAGCGCAGGTTGGCGAGGATGCCCGGGTGCGTCACCTCCACGTCGTCGTCGTACCAATCGCCGTTGACGTCGATGTGCAGCCGGGGCAGGGTCCATCCTGGATTTTCCGTCGGAGCGCCTTCGCGCCCGACGGTCGGGGTGCCGTCACTTGCGATCATCTCTCGAAGGTGACGCTGGCGAAGCTGACGACGCCTTGGGGGTCGGGCCACTGGCCGTAGCGGTGCAGGTCGCCGCGGGCGCGGCCGAGCACGCGGAGCGTGGCGTAGATCGGAGAGTAGCCGCAGATGCGGCGCCGGTCGCCGTCGCGGGCGACGGCGTCGAAGAACGCGCGCGGATCACCGGTTTGCATGGCGCCCAGCATCTCACGGTCTTCGCGCTCGATCCGCCGCAATTCCTCGGGCGACACCGGCGCGGGGTCGCCGAAGCGCGGCCCGACATGGGCCAGATCCGCGCCCGCGATGATGGTCACCCGACGCCGGCTCGCGGCGATCGCCTCCGCGACGGCGTCGAGGAAGCGGGGGACGCGCGGGTCGTCCTCGGGGCCGCGGCCGTGCGCAAGCGCCTCGTGCGCGAAGCTCGCGAGGATCGGCACGATCGTGATGTCGCGCCGGCCGCCGTAGAGGTAGCGGAGGAAGACGGCCTGGAACTCGATCGAGTGTTCGCTGCGATGGGCCGGCTCCGACGCGAAGACGTCCTGTCCCGCCCGCGCGGACACCGCCTCCACGAAGTCCCGGTCGACGACGGCGGGACCGAAAGGCGTCGCGTAGTCTTTCTTCGTGAGCGCGAACGGATCCCCCATCCCGGCGTGACAAGTTCCGAAGATCACGAACAGGTCGGCGTCGCACCGTTCGGCCAGACGGCGGTAGCCCCACGCGTAGGCCGGACCGCCTCGGTGGAAGTCGATGTGGGGAGCGATCGCGCCGACCACGCCGCGGCCCGGAGCCGCGGGCCACTCGATGGGCCCCGGTCCTTCGGGCGGCGAGAAGAAGGCATCCATCACCTGGCGAAGCGCGGTCGGCTCTGCGGGGTATGCGCCGCCCGCGTGGGATGCCGGCCGCACCGGCGACGTGAGGAACTCCCCCTCGATCGCGGCCCGGTGCTCGGCGAAGCGCGGGCTTTCCATGAAACCCTGCTCGTCGAGACCGCCGACCAGCTCCTCGATCTGGGCCCGCGGGACGATCTCGCCGTGGCGGCGCATCAACTCGGCCTGGATGTCGACGAGCGAGTGGCTGCCGTCGAAGAGCGCGACGATCTCGACGACGCCCCCGGGCAGCATCACGACCGACGAGGTGTAGCCGGCGGGATCGCGTAGCGCGATGAACTGCTCGCCCTCGTGCTCGACGGGGAAGGTCTCGACGGCTCTCAGGCGCGGGTACTCGTTGTCGCTCATGCTTCGAGATATCTCAGCGAGGTGGCGACATAAATCCTTGCTGCCTCGACTAATTCCTCCACCTCGACGTACTCGTCCACCTGATGGGGGATCAGCCGGTGACCCGGGCCGCACGTCACGATCGGGATGCCGAGTGCCTGCCGGAGGATCGTCCCGTCCGTCGAGCCCGGCACGCCACCGAAGACCGCCGGCCGGCCAGTCACCGCCCTGACGGCGGCCCTCATGGCCCGCACGAGCGGCTCGTCGCGCTCCACGCGCGTGGCCGGGCGGAAGCCGTTGACCGGCCGCCACTCGACGGTGATCCCGGGCTGGGCGTCCGCCGCCGCCTGACAGGCGCGCGCGATCTCGGCGGTGACCGTTTCCTCGGAAGCGCCCGGCGTCAGCCGCACGTCGAGGATCACCTCGGCGGTCGCCGGGATCACGTTGGCCTGCGCCACGCCGGCGACCGGTGCCCGGACCACCGTCGGCGTGACGGTCGGCGGGCGCAGGTACCGCCTGCGCGCGCACAGTGCGCGCAGGCGCCGCTCGAGACGCGGCACCTCACGCAGGAGGGCTCCCACCGCCGCCAGCGGGTTTGCGCCCGCCTCGGGCATGGCGCCGTGAGCCATGCGCCCGCGCAGCACGACGCGCGCCCACACGACACCGCGCTGCTCGAGGCACAGCTCGTTTTGCTCGGGCTCGCAGATGATGGCCGC
>JBGPYK010000598.1:0-2174 GCA_041493245.1 Methylomirabilia bacterium
GACGCCCCCAGCGCGATCACCCGACTGCAAGACATGGGGGTCGAGCCGTACCTGCTCTCCTCCGTGCTCGAGGGGGTGCTCGCGCAGCGGCTCGTCCGCCGGGTCTGCGCCGTCTGCCGCGCTCCCGACACCCCGTCGGCGGCCGACATCGAGGCGCTCGGCATCGACGCCGATCCCCACGCCAAGCTCTTCCGCGGGCGCGGCTGCGACGAGTGCCGCGGCACCGGCTACCGCGGGCGCACGGGCATCTACGAGCTGTTCCCGATCACCGAGGACGTGCGCAGCCTCATCCTTCGCCGCGCCTCCAGCCGCGAGATCCGGCGACTGGCCGTCGACGCCGGCATGGTGACCTTGCGGCAGGACGGCTGGGCGCGTGCCGTCGACGGCGTGACGACGATCGAAGAAGTCCTCCGCGTCACCCAAGAAGACGCATAGGCCGATGAAAAACGGCCATCTGCGTCGTTGGCTCGTCGGGTGCTCCCTGCGGCGTACTCGGAGTACGCCTCAGTCGCACCGCTCCTCGCCGCCTAGCATCTGGCCATTTTTGATCGGCCTACTGGGTTCGTTCGCGGTCTAAATGCCGGTTTTTTTGTATCGCGCGGCGGACCGGGGGGGGCATACGGTCGACGGGGTCATGGAGGCGCCCGACGCGCGGGCGGTCATCGAGCGGCTGCACCGGGAGTCGTACTTTCCCATCCGCGTGGCGCCGCACGCCGAGCGGAAGGCGTGGCCGACCTTCGGCGGCTCCCGCATCCGCCAACGCGACCTGCTCGCGATGACCCAACAGCTCGCGACGCTCTTCGAGGCCGGGCTGCCCCTCGACCGCGCGCTCGCCATCCTCGAGGAGTTGGCGCCGACGCCCAAGCTGGGCGCGATCTTCACTGACCTCCTGCACAGCGTCCGGGGCGGGGCCTCGCTCAGCGACGCGCTCGCCAAGCATCACCCGCGGCCCTTCTCGCGCCTCTACATCAACATGGTGCGGGCGGGCGAGAAGGGGGGCGTCCTCGAGGTGTCCCTGCGCCGGCTCGCCGAATTCCTGGAATCGCGCGCGGCCTTCACCGACGCGGTCGTGTCCGCGCTCGCCTATCCCCTCGTGATCACGACGGTGGGCGCCGGCGCCATCGTGTTCCTGCTGACGTTCGTCATCCCGCGCTTCGCGACGATCTTCGCGGATCTGCACCAGGCGATCCCGCTATCCACGCAGATCCTTATGTCCGTCAGCGCCACCATGCGGGCCTACTGGTGGGTGGGCCTCCTCGCTGGCCTCGCCGTCGTCCTCGCCTGGCGCGTGTGGACCGGCACACCGGAGGGCCGCCTGCAGTGGGACCGCACCATTTTGAGCATCCCCCGCGTGGGCCCCCTCACCCTCAAGATCGAAACCGCGCGGTTCCTGCGCACGCTGGGTACGATGCTCAAGAGTGGCGTGCCCGTGCTGGGCGCGCTCACCGTGGTGGGCGACATGATGACGAACCAGGTCATCGCGCGCTCGGTGGAGCAGCTGTCCGGGGCCGTCAAGCGCGGCGGGACGGTGGCCGCGGGGATGCGCGAGCACGGCCGCTTCCCGCCGCTCGCCGTCCACATGGTGCGCGTGGGCGAGGAAACGGGCCGGCTCGAGGACATGCTGCTCAAGGCGGCGGACACGCTGGAAACGGACATCCGAACGGATCTCAAGCGGGTGATCGGGCTCCTCGAGCCCGCCGTCATCCTCCTCATGGGGGTGCTCGTGGCGTTCATCGTCGTCGCGATGCTGCTGGCCATCTTCTCCATCAACGATATTCCGCTGTGAGGCGCCGGCGCACGCTGCGCGTGTTCCGCGATCAGCGAGGGTTCACGCTGATCGAGCTGCTGGTGGTGATCATCGTGCTGGGGCTCCTCGTCGGGCTGGTGGGGCCGCGGCTGTTCGGGCGCGTCGGGCAGTCCAAGACGGCGGCGGCGCGCGCGCAGATCGAGCTGCTCGGCGCGGGGCTGGACCAGTACCGGCTGGACGTCGGCAGCTATCCCGACGGCAACGTGGGGTTGGAGGCGCTCCAGCGCAACCCGAGCATCCCCAACTGGAATGGGCCCTATCTCAAGAAGGCCGTGCCCAAGGACCCGTGGGGCAATCCCTACCGCTACCGCTGCTGTCCGGGGCAGTTCGGCGAGTACGACCTCTGGTCGGAGGGCGCGGATGCCGC
>JBGPYK010000289.1:0-4232 GCA_041493245.1 Methylomirabilia bacterium
ACGGCCTTGAGGTCGATCGTCGTCAGCTTGAGCCTGACGGAGGTCTCCCAGACCTCGCGGAGGTAGCGCTGGAGGAGATGGCGATCGGCGGCGCCTCCGCGCGGCCTTGGTCGTCGCGGCTTTCGGCCGTCCCAGAGGACCCCGACGAGCGTCCACTTGCCGGGCACGCCTTTGAGGGTGTAGCCGCCATGCTCGTGCTTTCTGATCCCCTCGAGCCCGCCCGCCTTCTTCCAGGTGTCCCCGGAGACGAGGATCTGCTCTCCCTCCGCGTGCTCCTCGATCCGATGCGCGATCGCGATGGTGTGGTCGTCGTAGTTCGGCTTCCTGTCGACGAGCACCTGCGTCGCCGCCCCCGTGTGCATTCCGATCCGCGCCTGGACCCTCCGTGGCAGCTTCTTGCTCGTTTCCGCGATCGGGATCGGGTTGCCGATGAAGGCACGCTGGATGGCCACGGCACACTCGATCCCCCGCCGAGCATCCCGAAACACGACGAAGTACGAATCACCCGCCGTGCCAACGATCTCTCCCTCGTGCTCTCTGACACAATCCTCGATCACCCGGTTGTGCGGCAGAAGAATCTCGGCGCGGAACCGCTCGTTGCCCTGGTGCTCACCCGCGCGCGCGATGAAGGCGCTGCGGACGTCGGTGGACTTCACGACGTCGGTGAACATGAACGTCCCCTCGACGCGATCTCCGCGAGTCGCCGTCTTCGCCTCCGCCCGGCGCCGGCTGGGTCCCATCAGCAATCAGCAGACAGGTGACAGCAGACAACTACCCAGGAAGAGCCGCGTGCGGCACCACCACACACCGGAAACCGACGCTGCTGAACGCGAAGCCCGGTTTGCCGCCGTTCCGGTAAGCCGAACGCGCGTAATCGGCGCTGAAGAACCACGCGCCGCCACGCAGGCATCTATCTTCGTCCGATTCCGGATCCTCGCGTCCATCGTCAGGTTTGTAAGGGTAGAGCTTGTAGACGCTCCGCGTCCACTCCTGGACGTTGCCCGCCATGTCGAGCGCGTGATACGGGCTCTCTCCGTCGAGATAGATCCCGACCGGTGTCGTCGTTCTCACCTTGCCCTCCAACGTGTTCGCGCGGCTGGGGTCCCACTGGTTGCCCCAGGGCCACCGTCGCCCGTGGGCGCCGCGCGCGGCCTTCTCCCATTCGGCCTCGCTCGGAAGCGTGACGACCTCGCCGGCGCCGAGCTTGCCGGTGGATCTCAGATGCCCCGTCAGCCAGTGGCAGTAGGCCTGGGGCTCGTACCATGCGACGCCGACAACCGGGCGGTTCGGCCTGCGCGCGCCGAAGTTCGGGTCCTGCCAGAAAGCCGGCTCGCTCCGTCCTCTCCCTGGGGGCCACGACGGTAGACTCTCCTCATCCTCCGCGGGTCGATGAAGCCACTTCCATCCGTCGTCGCTCCAATGCTCACGCGCTTCGTAGCCCCCGGCCTCGATGAACCGCTTGAACTCCCGGTTGGTCACCGGCCACTTGCCGATGCGGAACGGGCCGAGGTTGAGCTGGTGCCGGGGCCCTTCGCGCTTGAAAAAATTCTCCGTACGCTCACCGTAGCGCCCTACGAGATCCGCGACCTCTTCCGGCGTCGTGCCCATGAGGAACTCGCCGGCCGGCACTTCGACCCACGTATCGTCGGCGATCCGCGGATCGCCGAGGAGCCCCAGCACGTCCCCGGCGTCGGCACGCGTCCGGACCGCCGCGCGCCTCGAGGGGTCGCGCTCGTCGATCAAGGCCACGAGCGCGGCGACTATCTTCTGCCAGATCCCGCCCACGACGCCTTCCCGGCCCACGTCAGCCAGCGCCTGCGCGGCGAGCACGACGTTTTTGCCGCGCAGATCGCCGTCGGCCGAAGCCTTCAGCAGAGCGTCGACGAGACGCGTCGCTTGCGTGGGGCCCGACGAGCAGACGGCGAGCAGGACGACCTCCCGCCACGCGGCGTCGTGCCAATGTTCCAGTAGCCCCACGGTCGGGTCGGGCTCCAGGTCGGCGATGGCGCGGGCCGCCAGGTACTCCTCGAACGTGAGGTGCAGGAAGCCGTAGAGCCCGAGGCCGCGCTCCTGGAGGAGGCCACTCCCGCGCCTCACCAGGTCGAGGAAGGCGTGGGCCAGCTCCCGCGCTCTGGCGTCGCTCACGCCCTCCTGCACACACAGCGTCTCGGCGAGCTTCGCCTCCAGCGCCCGTTGCTCCACGAGACCGCCGGGTTGGTTCGCGTGGATCCACAGGGCCACGCGCCCCAGGACGTTGACCACGAAGCGCGCGTCGAGACGGCGATCGCCGAGGTAGAGATCGATCGCTCGGCCGCCGAGACTCCGCGCGCGGTTCCACGACTCGGCCAGGGCCTCCACCGCGAGCCGGTACAGCTCGACCCTGCGCTCGGGCAGCCTCACGTTCTGGTAGTGGATCAGCGCGATGATGGTCAGGAGCAGCGGGTTGGTCGCGAGCCGCTTGACGTTGTCGCTAGCCCCGATCGCGTCCACCAGGTCGCGGGCGCGCCGCCCCGCGCGCTCGTCGGCGGCCGGGCTCTCGTCCGCCACGCGCTCCCAGGCTCGGCACCACTGGCCGCAGAAGCGCCGGACCTCGTCGTCGCCGAACGGGAGCACGGTCACGTGCGCGAAGTCACCGAGGCGCGCGGTCTCGTAGCCGGCGATGCGCGACGTGACGACAAAGCGGTTGCCTCTCGCTGGTGCGCCTTCTTGTATGCCAGTCGTTGAGAAGCGCCGGACGAACTCTTGGACCCGCCGCACCACCTGCACGCGCTCGCCGGCGTCCAGCACCTCGTCGAGCCCGTCGAGGAGGACAATCGTGTGGCCGCGCGCGAGCGCGTCCGCGAAGAGCGGCGCGAGTCCGGGCTGCTCGTGAGCCGCGAAGTGCTCCGCCAGGTAGTCGCTCAGCGCCCGATCCCCCTGGCGCAGCGCCACCGCGTAGGCCGAGACCGGGAACAGGATCGGGAGCGGCGCCAGGTCCTCGGCGGCCCCCAGGCCCAGCTCCGAGCCGAGCCCCTTCGCCAGTTTCAGCGCGACGTGCTTGAGGATCGAGGTCTTGCCCGAGCCGGGCTCGCCTAGGACGACGAGCAGGGGCTCCTTCAGCGCGCCCTCGAGCGTGATGCGCCGCTCCGCCGCCTCATGATGGGCGAGCCGCGCCTCAGCATCGCCCGCCTCGCCCTTCGCCGCGCGAGGGACAAGGTGCTCGCGGAGCACGTCGCCCTCCGGCAGCTCCTTGGTCGCCGACAACGGCACGAAGACGTCTTCGAGCTTCAAGCGGACGACGTTGCGAACCTGGGGAACCCCCGCGAAGTCGAGCCACTCGTGGGCCGTGATGAGGCGCCCGAGGTAGTCGTCGCGAACCCTCTCGAGATCCACCCGCGTCTGCGCGTGCGTGTCGACCTGTCCCAGCGCCTCCGCGCGGCGTGGGGGAGCCTGTGGCTCACGCTCGCCCCATACCACCTCGACCAGAGTCCAGGTCTCCTGCACACCCTTGAACCTGTATCCGGGATACTCCGCGCTTTTGATCCCTTCGATCTCACCGGCATCGTTCCAAGTCTGACGAGAAGTCAGGATCTGATCAGGCAACGTATATTCCTGGATGCGGTGCGCGATGTTGATGATGTCACCGTCGTAGTTTGACCGGCCACCACGCTCGATCGGCGTCGCGCTACCCGTGTGGATCCCGATCCGGACCTGGACCCGATGCGGCAGCCGGTCACCTGCCTCCGCGATGCTTAGCGGGTCGCCGGCAAGCGAGTCCTGAATCGCCACGGCGCACTGGACGGCCTGGCGGGCATCCCGAAAGACCGCGAAGTAGGAATCCCCCTCACCGCTCACCACTTCGCCCCCGAAAGCCTCGAAGCGCTCCTTGAGCCGCCCGTCGTGAGGCTCGAGCACCTCCCGGCGGTACTCCTCGTTGCCTTGCACCCTGCCGTACCGCCGGACGCACTCGTCACGGATCGCCGTAGAACTGACGATGTCACTGAACAGGAACGTGCGCAGCACGAGCTCGGGCGCTCCTGCTGGCTTGTCACCTTTCGAGGTCATTCCATCTCTCCCGGTGTCATAGTCCTCGCAAGCGCATCGAATGGCAAGCGTCGCAGGGACGTCAGCTCGACAGGCACGACGGGAAAGACCACGACGACGGTCCGGCGGGGAGCGGGGGGCCTGGGGTGTGGCACCACCAGCCCAGCCCCGAAGGGCCACCCAACGCGGGGTGTGTAATGCTGGACACA
>JBGPYK010000034.1:0-12420 GCA_041493245.1 Methylomirabilia bacterium
CCGCTGTCGGCGTGATAGAAGGCGGGGAACAACTCGCCCTCCCAGTGCAGGACCTGGCCCGTCGTCTCCTGCACCGCCGCCCACGCTGGCGACATCGACGGCACGCGGCCCGCGAACTGCTGGTGCGCCCTGGAGGCGACGATGTGATAGGGCTTGGCGGCGTTGATCAGCCGGTGATAGGCCGCGTAGGTGCGCGACACAACCGCCTGCGCGCGCAGTGCCTCCTGCGGCCAGCGCTCGTTGCTCTCCGCGAGCAGCACGCCGGCGAGGTAGTCCTCGAGGGGCACCTCGTTGACCACCGTAAGCGCGCCGTCGCCGTTGCGCAGCAGATCGAGCCGGCCCGCGTACTCCCGCCCGTTCAGGCGGAAGGGGTGGTCGCTCGTGAGCCGGAAACCGGCGGCCCGGCGCCCGTCGACCTCGACGGCTCCCGCGATCACGGAGGCGCGGACGACGTCGACACGCCAGCTCCGCGCCGCGCACGCGTCGCACCCGCCCGTCTCCGTCACGACGATGTCGCCGCCACGCAGCTCCACCACGCGGGCGCCCTCGAGGATCCCGACGCGGATCATCCCCGAGCCGGGGGCGGCCGCAACGGGCACGGCCCACGCGAGCAGGAGCACGGCGAGGGCGGCCCGCAGGCTCACCGCCGCCCGATCAGCCAGAAGAGCGTGGTGAGCGCGAGGCTGACGACGATCGAGGTCGCCAGCGGGAAGTAGAAGGTCCAGTTGCCACGCTGGATGTAGACGTCGCCGGGCAGCCGCCCGAGCCACGGCAGCCGGCCGGCAAGCACGAGGATCACACCCACGACCGCGATCAGGAGCCCGGAGACGATCAACAGCTTGCCCACGTCATTCACCGAACGCTCCAGGCCGGCTCCAACCGAGGGTGGCGTACAAGGGGTACGACGGGCTCCGCGTCATTCGAAGAGCCCGCCCTGGCCGGGAGTCGTCGAGGGCGGGCGCTTGTTGCGGTGGGCGTACGCCTTGGTCGTGAGCCGCCGTCCGGCCGGCGTGCGAACCACAAAGCCGATCTTCAGGAGGTAGGGCTCCACCATTTCGATGAGTGACTCCGCCTCGTCGTTGATGGTGGCGGCCACGGCCTCGATCCCGACGGGGCCCCCGTTGTAGTGCTCGATGATGGCGTCGATGAAGCGGAGGTCGAGACGGTCGAGTCCCTGCGGGTCCACGCCTTCGAGGGCGAGCGCCCTCTCGGCGATGCCCGCCGTGATGACGCCGTCGCCGTTGACCTGCGCATAGTCGCGCACGCGGCGCAGCAGGCGGTTGACGATGCGCGGCGTACCCCGCGAGCGCCGGGCGATCTCGGACGCGCCCGCCGCGTCGATCACGGCGCCGACGATCGAGGCGGAGCGCGTGACGATGCGCGTCAGCTCGGCTTCCGAGTAGAAATCGAGGTGATGGAAGATGCCGAAGCGCTCGCGCAGCGGCGCCGACAGCATGCCGGGTCGGGTCGTCGCGCCGACCAGCGAAAAGGGCGAGAGCCGGTGCTTGATCGAGCGCGCGTGCAGGCCGCGCTCGGTGACGAAGTTGACGGCGAAGTCCTCCATCGCGGGGTAGAGCAGCTCTTCCACGACGCGGGGCAGCCGATGGATCTCGTCGATGAAGAACACGTCGTGCTCGTTCAGATTCGACAGGATGCCGAGCAGATCGCCGCCGCGCTCGATCGCGGGGCCGGAGGTCGTCACCAGCGTCGTGCTCATCTCGTTGGCGATGACGCCGGCGAGCGTCGTCTTGCCCAGACCGGGCGGGCCGTAGAGCAGGACGTGGTCGACGCACTCGTGGCGCTGCTTGGCGGCTTCCACGGACACGCGCAGGCTCGCGACCGCCTGCTCCTGGCCCACGTATTCCTCGAAGGACCGCGGCCGGAGCTGCCGTTCGAACTGCACCTCCTCCGGGGCGACGTCGCGGCTCATGATCTTGCTCTCGTCCTTCGCCGCCGCGGTCACGCCTTCGCTCCCGCCCCGCGATAGATCTCGTCGAACAACTCCTCGGCGCTGCCGATGGACGGACGGCGCTTGTAGGCGTCGGCGATGAGTTGTGACGCCTCCCCGGGGCGGTGGCCGAGCTGCTTCACGAGCACGTCCCAGACCATCTCCCTGAGCGCGTCACCCTCCGGGCCCGGCGCCACCGGCACGGCCAGGGGCGCCGTGGGCTCGCCGTCGCGCACGAGCGCGAACTTGGCCACCTTCGTCTGGAGCTGGGCCACGATGTTCTTCGCCTTCTGCGGTCCGATGCCGGGGAGCGAGCGGAGGAACTTCTCGTCCTGGCGCGCGATAGCCGCCGCGATCTCGCCGACCGGCACCGCGAGCGCGCGCGCGGCCACCATCGGGCCCATGTCCTTCACCGTGATGAGCTTCTCGAAGAACTCCTTGTCCAGCTCGGCGGTGAAGCCGATGAGCACGGGGCGCGGCTGATCCCGCGTGGCGTGGTAGTGGGTGACGAGCGCGAGCGCGCCTGCCCGGTCGTCGTCGCCGGCCTTCAGGTGCTCGATCTGGCGCAGGACGATCGGCGGAAGGAACACCTCGTAGCCGATGCCGCCGCACTCGAGGACGATGCGGTCGTCGAGCTTCCGGCGCAGGCGGCCCGTGAGCGAGGCGATCACCCGAAGCGGCCTCCGGTCCGGAGGTGGCCGGTAAACGCCAGCGCGAGGGCATCGGCCACGTGCGACGGCCGCGGCAGCTCGGCGAGACCGAAGAGCCGCTGCACGCAGTGCTGGACTTGCTCCTTCGACGCCGCGCCGTTCGCGGTGACCGCGCGCTTGACCTCGGCGGGCGAGAGCGCGAGGAGCGCCACGCCGCGCTGCTGCGCGGCCAGGCAGATCACGCCCCGGGCGTGCGCCATGGCGAGGGCGGCGCGCGGAAACTTGTACTCGGTGTAGAGGTCCTCGAGGACGAGCACGCGGGGCGCGTGCTTGTCGAGCAGCGCGGTGACGCCATCGTAGATACGGGCGAGCCGGTCTTCGAGGGCGACGTCCGCGCGCGTCTCGATGACGCCGGAGTCCATGACGGATAGGGCACCGCCGGCGGTGTCGACCAGCGCGAAGCCGGTGTTGACGAGGCCGGGGTCGATGCCGAGGATCGGCCGCGTCGCGTTCGCCAGCGGGCGATCAAGCGGCCGAGATGGCCTCGATGACCTCGTCGGGAATGTCGTAGTTCGCGTAGACCGTCTGGACGTCGTCCAGCTCCTCCAGCGCCTCGATCAGGCGCAGCACCTGCGGCGCGTCCTTCCCCTCGACGCGAACCGTCGACTGCGGCACGAACATCACCTCGGCTTCGAGCACGGGGACCCGCGCCGTTTCGAGCGCGGTCCGCACGGCGTCTATTTCAGCAGGAGCGGCGGTGATCTCGAAAACTTTTTCGACGCGACGCATGTCGGTGGCGCCGGCCTCCAGGGCGCGCGTCATGAGATCGTCCTCGCCGATCTTGTCGGCATCGACCAGGATGACGCCCTTGCGCTCGAACATCCACCCCACCGCCCCCGACGCCCCCATGTTGCCACCGTGCTTCTCGAAGGTGTGCCGGATCTCGGGCGCGGTCCGGTTCCGGTTGTCCGTGAGCACCCGGATCATGACGGCAACGCCGCCCGGCGCGTAGCCCTCGTACGTGATCTCCTCGTACGACTCCCCCGGCAGCTCGCCGGTGCCCTTCTGGACGGCGCGCTTGATGTTGTCGTGCGGCATGTTGGCCTCCTTGGCCGACTCCATCGCGGCCTTGAGGCGCATGTTGACCTTGGAGTCGCCGCCGCCGTTCCGCGCCGCCACCGTGATCTCGCGCAGGATCTTCGAGAAGAGCTTCCCGCGCTGGACGTCCGTCTTGCCCTTCTTCCGCTTGATCTGCGACCACCGAGAGTGCCCTGACATCCCCTCATCCTCTTTCGTTGGTGATCCACTGCATCATGCGACCACCGTGGATCTGGCCGGGTGCCCCCGCGTGCTCGGGGAACAGCCCCTAGATCATCTCGACGGTGGTCTCGGCGATCGACGGCATCCGGGCTCCTGAAACGCGAGAGCCCCCCTTGGTTAGCGCGCGGGGGCACGCCCGTTTGTATCACGTCGCGGCGGGGTCCCGCAACGCGCCTAGCGAGATGGGGGGCCTAGCCACGGGCCCCCCAAGCCCCCCAACGCTCGTCGCGCCCCGGCGAAGCCGTGGCGCTCCTCGATACTCCGACAGCCTCCTAGAAACATGGGGGGGCCCAGGCACGGCCCCCCATACCCCCCAACACTCGGGCCGCCCCGGCAAAACCGTGGCGCTCCTCGATACTCCGACAGCCTCCTAGCGAAGCAACCCCGCAAAGGCGGAGGGGTCAAGGGCGGCGCAGGCTTCTTGCGAAGGAGCTATTCGCGGAAGCGGGGGTCGAGCAGGTCGCGGAGACCGTCGCCCAAGAGGTTCACGCCGAGCACCGCCAGCAGGAGCGCCAACCCCGGGAACACGGCGACCCAGGACGCGGACGCCAGGAAGCTCTGGCCGTCGGCGAGCATGGCGCCCCACGAGAGCGTCGGCGACTGGGCGCCGAGCCCCAGGAACGACAACCCCGCCTCCGCGATCATGTTGCTCCCCACGCCGAGCGTGGCCGCGACGAGGAACGGTCCCAGCGCGTTCGGCAGGAGGTGGCGAAGGATGATCGCGCCGCTCCCCGCGCCCAGCGCCCGCGCCGCCTGGACGTACTCGCGCGCCTTGAGCGAGAGCGCCGCGCCGCGGACGACGCGGGCGATCGTCGTCCAGCCGAGCGCCGCGAGGACGAGGACGACCTTGTCGAGCCCGGGACGCTCGAAGACCGCGATGAGGCCGATGGCGAGGACGAGCGACGGGAAGGCCATCACCACGTCCGTCGTCCGCATGAGCACGCCATCCACGACGCCGCCGTAATAGCCGGCGGCGAGCCCGACCACGCAGCCCAGGAGCGCGGCCAGCAGCTCCACCCCGACGCCGACCGCCAGCGAGACGCGCCCGGCCCAGAGGACGCGGGAGAGCAGGTCGCGACCGAGGGCGTCGGTGCCGAAGGGATGGGCGACCGTGGGCCGGTCGAGCGTGGTGCCGCCGCCGCCTGCGACCTCGAGGGGATCGTGGGGAGCCAGGACCGGTGCGAGCGCCGCCGCTCCCGCGAGGACGAGCAGCAGCGAGCCGCCGGCGAGGATCCCGCGGTGGCGACGGACGAGGATCCTACGCACGCGTGCGCGGGTCGAGGACGAGGTACGCGAGGTCGACGAGGAGGTTCGCGACCACGTACACGAGCGCGAAGATCAAGACGGCGCCCATGACGACGGGGAGGTCGCGCTGGCCGACCGAGGCGACGAGCAGGCGCCCGAGGCCCGGCCACGCGAAGACGGTCTCCGTCAATGGCGCCCCGACGAGCAGGTCCGCGAGCCCGATGCCGATCACGGTGACGACCGGGATGGAGGCGTTGCGGAGCGCGTGCTTGACGAGGAGAACGGGCTCCGAGAGGCCTTTGGCGCGGGCCGCCGTCAGGTAGTCCTGGCGCGCGACCTCGAGCAGGCTCCCGCGCGTCATGCGCGCGACGCTGCCGGTGTGCAGGGCTCCCAGCGTCAGCGCGGGGAGCACGAGGTGCCGCCAGTCGCCGTCGCCGTACCCCGAGACCGGGAGCCAGCCCAGCGTCACCGCGAAAACGAGGGAGAGCATCATGCCGAGCCAAAACACGGGCGTCGAGATCCCGAGCACGGCCGTCGCCATTACGGCATGGTCCACGAGAGACCCGGGGTGGCGCGCGGCGAGGGCGCCCATGGCGATACCCGCCACGATGGAGATCACCGTGGCGGCGAGCGCCAGGCGCAGGGTCGCGGGCGCCCGCTCGGTGATGATCTCGATGACCGGGCGCTGCTGATGGTACGAGTGGCCGAGATCGCCGCGGACGAGCCGCCCGATCCAGGTCGCGTACTGCACGGCGAGGGGGCGGTCGAGCGCGTAGTCGCGCCGGATCCGCTCGAGCGCCTCAGGATCGCCGCGCTGCCCCATGGCCGCCCGCGCCGGATCCCCGAGCGCCACCGCGTTGAGCAGAAACACCAGCAGCGTGATCCCGAACACGACCGGCACCAGCGCCACCACGCGCCCGCCGGCGACGCGCAGCAGCTCAGCCACGAGTGCCTCTCTCAGAGACTCGCCTCGCACGGCGGGGCCCCAGCCCCGCGACGTGCTGCGGCTCGCACGGCCTCACCGGTCGAGCCAGACCTTGCGGAGCGGGGCGAGGAACTCGGGGGCCGTCGACTGCGGGGAGCGCTCCAGCCCCTTCACGTACGGCTTGACGAGCGCCCGGCTCGAGTAGTGGTAGAGCGAGACCCACACGGCCTCGTCGATGATGATCTGCTCCGCCTCGTGATAGCGCGTGTCGCGGGCGCGCCCCGCTGTCATCGCGTCCGCCTCGTCGAGCAGGCGGTCCACCTTCGGGTTCCGGTAGCGTGACGTGTTGCCGGGGGGGCCGACGTTCCGCGAGTGGAAAAGCACCGTGAGGAAGTTCTCAGGGTCGGGATAATCGGCGATCCACGACTGGCGAAAGAACCCCGCGCCGCCCTCGTCCACGAGCTTGATGTGCGCCGCCCAATCCAGGCGCCGCAGCTCGAGCGCGATCCCGATCTCCTTGAGCTGGGCCTGCAGCAGCTCGGCGATGCGCTGGTTGGCGTCGCCGGTGTTGAAGTGGAAGGCCAGCGTGCCGAGGCCGCGTCCGCCCGGGTGCCCGGCCTCGGCGAGCAGGCGCCGCGACAGCTCGCGATCGAGCGCGAGCCGCCTGGTCTCTGGGTGGTAGCCAGGCAGCGCCGGGGGCAGGATGCCGCGGGCGGACGTCACGCACCGCTCGAGCAGGCGGTCCACGATGATTGATGGGTCGATCGCGTGAGCGATCGCGCGCCGGACCCGGACGTCGTTGAACGGCGGCCGCTCGACGTTGAACCGCACGGCATGCGTGCCGAGCGTCGGCCACATCGCGACCTCACCCCGGAGCTGGGGATCGCGCTGCGCCGACTGGCACTGGCCGGTGGGGATGTCCGTCAGGTCGAGCTGGCCCGCCCGGTACTCGTTGAAGCGGGTGATCTCCGCGGGGATGATCCGGAACACCACGCGGTCGAGCGCGGCTGGGCCACGGAAGTGCTCAGGGAACCGCTCGAGGACTAGCTGATCGTCCCGGCGCCACGACACGAAGCGGAAGGCGCCGGTCCCGACCGGGTGGCTCGCGAAGGTCGCGCCGCGTTTGTCCGCCTCCTCCCGTGGAACCACCGAGGTCGCGTCGTAGGCCATGAGGGACAGGAACGGCGCAAACGGGCGGTCGAGCCGGATCTCCACCGTGAGGTCGTCGACGACGCGGATCCCCGCGATGTCTCCCGTTCGGCCCCCGATGACGTCGCGCGCGCCCGTGATCTTCTCGAACACCCACGGCCGCTTGCCTCTGGCGGCCCGCTCGAACGAATACTTCACGTCGGCGGCGCGGACTTCGCGCCCGGTGTGAAAGCGGACGCCGGAACGCAGGCGGAAGGTGTAGACGCGTTGATCCGTCGACACCGTCCAGTGCGCGGCGAGCGCCCCGAGGGGACGCAGCCGCTCGTCCAGCTCCAGGAGACCGTCGAAGACCTGCCGGATCACGGCCGCCGAGGTCAGGTCGGTCGCCTGCGCGGGGTCCAGGGTCGGCGGGTCCGTGTTGAAGACCGCCCGCAGCATCCCGCCTGACTTGGGCACCTCCTGCGTGTTTCCAATGGGCGCGACGGTGAGCGCCGCGACGACGACGACCGCCGCGCCGAGGCGACGGGCGAGCCAGATCACCGGGCGGGCTCGAGCCAGACGGTGCTCAGGCGATGGAAGCCCGTGGGGTGCAGCCGGAGCCCGCGCACCTCCGGCCTGGCCACGCCCCAGAGCAGCCGCACATAGAGCGGGATCCACGGCAGGTCCTCGGCGAGCATCACCTGGGCGCGCTGGTAGAGCCGGAGGCGTTCGGCCCGGAACGACAGTTGGCTGGCGCGGATCAACACGTCGTCCACCCTCGGGTTGCGGTAGAAGGACAGGTTCGCGGCGCGGCCGCTCTTGCCCACGCCCTCGCTCGTGGACAACGGGTAGAGCAAAAAGTGAGGATCGCCACCGGCCACGAGCGCCTCACCCAGAACGATGTCGTGTTCCCCCGCTTGACCGGCGGCCTGGGCGGTGTCCGGCACTTCCACTCGGAGTTGGACGCCGATGCCCGCCGCCTGGAGCATGAGCTGCAACGCTTCACCCACCTTTGGAAGATTCAGGGGCCCCTGCTCGGCGGGCACGAGCAGATTCGCCTTGAGGTGAGACCCGCCTCCCTCCCGCAAGAGCGCGGCGACCGCTTGCCGGGTCCCGCCGAGGAGCGGGGAGCCCTCACGATGGCCCCACACCCCGGGCGGAAGGAACGACAGCAGCGGCACCGCCCCCCGTTCCAGCGCGTGCCCGATGACGGGCGGGTCGATCGCCGCCGCGACCGCCTGCCGGATCGTTCTGCGGGAGAACGGCTCCTTCTCCGTCTGGAAGGAAAGGAAGCCCACGCGGAGCCCCGGGATCGACAGCGCGCCCTCGGTGCGACGCGGAGGGCCGGGAGGGAACCACACGTCGAGGGCCCGCGCGTTCATCTCAGCTTCCGCGTGGTCGTCCGATCCGACTTCGAGAAGCACCAGGCGTTCGGCACGCGCCCCGCCGCTCCAGTGGCCGGTCACGGCCTCGAGCACAAGACGCCCCTGCGTCGCCTCGGCGAGCCGGTACGGCCCGGTCCCCACGTAGACGGGGCTCCCGTCCAACGCCGTCGAGACTTTCGCGATTCCGAACCCGGGGTGTGCGAGGACGGTGAGGAGCGGCGCGTACGGCTGGCCAAGGACGAACTGCAGCGTCCGCGCGTCGGCCGCCCGCACGTCCTTGACGACCCCCGGCACGCCGCGCAGGAGCGCGCTCCAGACCACCGGTTGCCCGTTGTCCGCCCTCAAGTACCGCTCGAAGCTGGCGGCCGCTTCCTTGGCGGTGAGCGGCGTACCGTCGTGGAAGCGCACGCCCTCGCGCAGCGTGAACGACCAGACGAGCCCGTCGCGGGAGACCGTCCAGCGGGTGGCCAGCGCAGGCTCCACGTCCGTCGACGATTCGCGATACACGACGAGCGTGTCGAGCACCTGGCGGGCGATGAGGGGCCCCACGCCTTCGAGGGCACCCATCGGATCGAGCGCCGCGGGCACAGCGGCGACACCGATGCGCACCTCGCGCCGCGGCCCCGATGGCGGTCCCGGAACAGCCGGTTGCGCGGAAACAAGCGCCGGTGCCCCCGCAGAAAGTGCCAGGAGGATCACCAGCGCCAGGGCGAACCGCCTCGCCGACATAGCCCCTCTTATACGTGGAACCCCGAATGCACGCCACCCGTTTCGACGTCACAGAGGCTCATAATCTTGACTTTCATTTTTACAGCCGCCTATACTCGGGCAGTCGTGAGGGATCGAGCGCGAGCGGCTCACAGGGGTCTTGAAAGAAGGGATGGGCTATGAAGGAGTTCGAGAAAAAGAGTAGCCCAAGTCGCGAAGGGTTTTCGAAGTTCCTCCCTGCGTCCATGTCCGATACCACAAGCCGTCGCCGGCTCACGGAGTACGAGATCCAAGTGCAGGACTTGCAAGCCTACATCCGCTCGCTGGAAGCCGAGACGGTCCACCTCCGCAAGAAGCTCGAGGACTCGCCCAAGGAGTTCATGGTCGTCGAGAACAAGCTCCGGGAGGCGAACCGTCAGCTCGTGCAGGCGTTCAACCAGAACGAGAAGCTGGTGAACGCGCTCTACGAGGCGCGCGAGCAGATCACCGCCCTCAAGGAGGAGGTCGACAAGCTCTGCGCGCCGCCCTCGACCTACGGCGTCTACCTCTCGACGAACGAGGACGCGACGGTCAACATCCTGTCCCAGGGCCGCAAGGTCAAGGTGAACCTCCACCCGTCGATCAAGCCCGAGACGTTGAAGCCGGGCCAGGAGCTCATCCTGAACGAGGGGCTCAACGTCGTCGAGACCGCCGGCTACGAGATCCAGGGCGACGTCGTCATCCTCAAGGAGCAGCTCGACGAGGAGCGCGCGGTGGTGACCCTGCGGGCCGACGAGGACAAGGTCGGCATCATCGCGGACCCGCTGCGCCTGCATCGCCTGAAGATCGGCGATCACATCCTGATGGACGCCAGGTCCGGCTACCTCCTGGAGAAGCTGCCGAAGAGCGAGGTCGAGGACCTCACGCTCGAGGAAGTGCCGGACATCAGCTACGACGACATCGGCGGGCTGGGCACCCAGATCGAGGCGATCAAGGACGCCGTAGAGCTGCCCTACCTCTACGCCGACTACTACAAGGAGCACAAGCTCACGCCCCCCAAGGGCGTACTGCTCTACGGGCCTCCCGGATGCGGCAAAACAATGATTGCCAAGGCAGTGGCCAACAACCTCGCCGAGAAGATCTCCGAAAAGCGCGGCGAGAAGATCAAGGGCTGGTTCCTCAACATCAAGGGCCCGGAGCTGCTCAACAAGTACGTGGGCGAGACGGAGCGGAAGATCCGCGAGATCTTCATCAAGGCCAAGGAGAAGGCGGCCGAGGACGTACCCGTCATCATCTTCTTCGACGAGATGGACGCCCTGTTCCGCACGCGGGGCACCGGGATCTCCTCGGACGTCGAGACGACGATCGTACCCCAGCTCCTCGCCGAGATCGACGGCGTCGAGGGCCTCAAGAACGTCATCGTCATCGGCGCCTCGAACCGCCAGGACCTGATCGATCCCGCGATCCTGCGTCCGGGGCGGCTCGACGTGAAGATCAAGATCGAGCGGCCGGACCGCGGCGCCGCCAGCGACATCTTCCTCAAGTACCTGACCTCGGACATTCCCATCGGCGAGGCGGAGACGCAGCGCCACGGCGGCGACGTTGAGGCGGCAATCCAGGAGATGACCGTCTCGACCGTCGAGGCGATGTACAGCCTGAGCGAGGAGAACCGCTTCCTCGAGGTCACCTACGCCAACGGGGACAAGGAAGTCCTGTACTTCAAAGACTTCTCGTCGGGCGCGATGATCGAGTCGGTCGTGCGGCGGGCAAAGAAGCTCGCCCTCAAGCGCCTCATCAACGGTGGGGCCAAGGGCATCGTCGCCGACGACCTGCTCATGGCCGTGCGCGAGGAGTTCAAGGAGAACGAGGACCTGCCCAACACGACGAATCCCGACGATTGGGCGAAGATCGCGGGCAAGAAGGGCGAGCGGATCGTCTACGTCAAGCCGCTCATGGGCGAGACCAAAGAGAAGCAGCGCAACGTCGAGAAGATCGTCAATACCGGCCAGTACCTGTGATCCATGAGCATGGAGGGGGCGAGGCGCCCCCTCCATTACCCCCCCGGCGCCGAGTGGCCGCCGGGGATTTTCGTCTGTAACAGCCGAGAGGAACACATGGCGATCCCGAAAGTCATGGGCATCGAGACCGAGTACGGGATCACGGTGAAGAACCAGCCCGACTTCAACCCGATCCTGTCGTCGCTGTTGCTCATCAACTCCTACGAGACATACCGGTCCTCGCGCATCCGGTGGGACTACGAGGCGGAGAGCCCTCTCCGGGACGCCCGCGGCTTCGAGTACATGGAGGAGAAGGACCTCCCCTCCAAAGAAGAGTCGCGGCTCATCAACCTGATCCTCTCGAACGGCGCGCGCTTCTACGTCGACCACGCCCATCCGGAATATTCGAGTCCCGAGACCACGAACCCGAGGGATCTGGTCATCTGGGATCGAGCGGGCGAGCGGATCCTGAACCTCTCCCGGCAGCGGGCGGAGGCCGTCTCCCCCCCGGAGCAGCGCATCCTCATCTACAAAAACAACACCGACTACAAGGGCAACTCGTACGGCACCCACGAGAACTACCTCATGGACCGCAAGGTGCCGTTCGCGCGCATCGTCCAGCACATGATGCCCTTCTTCGCCACCCGCCAGATCTTCACGGGCGGGGGCAAGGTGGGCGCCGAGAACAACGCCGATCCCTGCGACTACCAGGTCTCGCAGCGCGCGGACTTCCTCGAGACCGAGGTCGGGCTCGAAACCATGCACTCGCGGCCCATCGTCAACACCCGCGACGAGCCGCACGCGGACCCCGAGAAGTACCGCCGGCTCCACGTGATCGTCGGCGACGCCAACATGAGCGAGATCGCCAACTACTTGAAGGTCGGCACGATGGCGATCGTGCTCAGCATGGTGGAGGACGACTTCATCCAGGCGGACTTCTCGCTGGACGGGCCGGTGGCCGCCTACCGCAAGGTCTCGCGGGACCTCGCCTGCCGCGACACCATCCGGCTCAAGGACGGGCGGACCCTGACCGCCGTCGATCTCCAGCGCGAGTTCCTCACCCTCGCCCACCGCTACTACCGCGACCGGGAGCACGAGCCGTGGGTGCGTGAGGTCCTGGCGCGGTGGGAAGTCA
>JBGPYK010000475.1:0-2930 GCA_041493245.1 Methylomirabilia bacterium
CCTACCGACGCATGTTGGACCGACAACCGGAGCGATGGCCCCGAGCCATGCGAGCAGGGAAAGAAGTGTGGCGGTCATGACGGTCGCCGCATGGGGGCGTGACCTCGTCGTCGACCTGTACGAGCGCCACGCTGCCGACGTCGCTCGTCTCGCCCGCTTCCAGAGTCTGGGCGAGCGGATCGGCAAGTCGTACGCGGGGGAGGAGCGGCGCCTGCTGTACTTGATGACGCGCCACCGCGCGCCGGAGTTCATCGTGGAGTTTTCGCCAAAGCGCGGCTGGTCGACGCTTCACATGGCGGCCGCGCTGGAGGACAACGGCCGAGGGCACGTCTGTTCGTTCGAACTGGAGCCGGTCTACGCTGCGGTCACTCGCCGGACCCTCAAGGAAGCTGGGCTCGCGCATCGCGCCGAGGTGGTGGTCGGCGATGTTCGGGAGGAGTTCCCGAAGATCTACGGGGACCGCGACCGATGGCCGGCCGACCCTGGGCTGGAGTTCCTCTTCATTGACTCGGACCACGCCGGGCCATTCGCGGACTGGTATCTTGGTAACCTTTTCCCTCTCGTTCGACAGTCGGGCGTCATCCACGTGCACGACGTCGAGGCCCCGCGGGAGGTCATCGCCGAAGGCGACACGTTCTACTCGGACAGGCCGTCCGGCGAGGAGGAGCGATTGGCGGCCTATCTTCTCGCCCGTCGTGAGCCGTACCGCTGGTTCAGCGTTGCCGCGCTCGTGCGTGACGGCAGCTACCTTGCGGCGGTTCGGCCGCACGGGGGCGGGGAAGTCGCGCTGCTCTCGGGACGCCGACGTGCACAACCGAGGGACGGGCGGATCGCCTATGAGCGGAATTCGTCGTTGTGGATCGAGCGGCTCGCGCCGCAGGAGCAGACGCGCTACCCGGGCCTGCCGTTCGACCCGATCGTGCGCTCGCCACTCGGGCGCCTGCGCTACGCCGTGCGGAAGCGGCTCGCGCCTGCCTACGCGCCCTTTCGCGAAGCGCGCCGCAATCGCAGGCTGAAGCGCCGACACGAGTAGCCTGGTGACGGCGGCGGAACGGGAATGCCGCCGAACAACAGGCTAGTAGGCGATCTCGAACTCGACGCGCCCGGCGCCGTCGGCGGCGGGCGTAGCAGGGCCCTCCCCCGGGCGCAGCCGCCCGGCTGGAATCCCTTCCGTCGTCGTCAGCCCCTCGCGGACGGCTGCGACGCGCCGGGCGGTCAACTCCGCGACGCGCTCGGCGGGGACCGGCTCGACGGCGCGCAGGCGCGCGAGCTGCTGCTCCGGCGGTGGTAGCGGCGTCACGTCGGGAAAGTGCCGGTGGAACTCCGCCGCCACCGCCTCGGGGAACTCGGCGAGCTTGGCCTCGCGCTGGAGCGCCTGCAGCCGTGCCGTCAGCTCCTGTCCGCGCAGGGTGTCGAGGTCGCCCGCCGTCGTCACCGGCTTCAAGGCCAGCGCGATGGCCGGCGCGCGGCGCAGGAAGTCGGCGACCGCGGTCAGGTGGCGCCCCATGTCGGGCTCGATGACGTTGCTGCCGGCCGGGAACGTCACCGGCGCCACGCTCAGCGCGTCGATCTTGTCGCCCTTGGTGAAGAGCCGTCCGATGGCGCGGAACGGCGCGGCGAGGACGTTGACCGCGACGTTCTTGACGGCCGCCCAGATGGCCTCGCTGAAGTCCGCGCCCCAGGTGGAGAGATCCCCCGACAGCGGCACGTTCACGCGGATCCCGTTGTTCGCGTCCGTCACCAGGGCGACGATGAGCCCGAGGGGCACCCCCAGGCGCTTCTTCACCTCGTCCTCCGCGCGTGACGGCTCCACGTGAAGGTTCGCCACCACGATCTCGTTCTCCCCGGTGAGCTGCCCCTTCTCGATACGGTAGTGCACGCGCGCCGCCAGCTTGCCGCGCTGGAAGATCCACGCGATGGCGTTGTCGGCGTAGGGATTGGCGCTGGCCAGCGTGAAGTCGCGCAGCTCGCCGGTGAGATCGACGTACAGCTCGCCGAGCGGCGCGATCTCGCCCTTGAGGTCAAGCGCGGCGTCGCCACCGACCACCGCCTGCACCGCGATCTTCGCGCGGCGCCCCGGCGTGCTGGACAGGCCGTTGACGGTGATGGCCAGGCGCGAGATCGTCTCCGAGAACGGCGGCTTCGTGGTGCGGTCGAGAAACCGCAAGTAGCCGTCTTCCAATACGACGACGCCGAGATCGACGGCCAGGGGTAGCGCACCCGCGCCGGCTGGGTGCGGGGCAGGCGTCGCCGCGGGCGTCACAGCCGTTCCGGGCGCGGGCGGCGGCGGTGCGGGTTTGCCCGCGTCTGCGGGCGCGAAGAGCTGGCGGAGGTCGAAGGCGCCCGCGGCGTCGCGCTCGATCTTGATGTCCGGCTTCGTCACCGTCACCTTGGCCGCATTGGCCCGCTCCGGAAACGCGAAGTCGATGCCGGCGATCTCCAGGCGCTCGACGCGCGCCGCCGGCGTCGTCTGGCCCGGCGCGCGGACCTCCAGCCGCTCGATCCAGCTCCGCCCCTTCGACGTCGTTCGCAAGCGCCCGTCGGCAAGGCTCAGGTGGTTGGTGCTGTCGCCGTTGAAGGTGCCGCTGAGACGCGCGGGGATGGGGAAATACGCTTGGTAGGGGTTGATCGGCGCGTTCCTGAGCGTCATGGCGAAGTCTGCCGTGACCGGCGCGAGCGTGGCCGTGCCCTTGACGCTGAGCGTCCCGGAGCCCGGCATACGCAGGGTCACCTCGAAGCCGAGCGGTGCCGTCGCCGCCGGCCACGCCAAGTCGCGCACGTCCGCGGAAATATCCGTCAGGACCAGCGTGGCCGCCGGCTTGACGGCCTCGTCGCGGAACGTCGCGGTGGCGCCGCGAAGCGCGATGCGATCCACCGTCACGCGGAGCACCGGGGCCGCCGCGGGTGCAGCGGGAGGCACGGCCGAGGCG
>JBGPYK010000353.1:0-3751 GCA_041493245.1 Methylomirabilia bacterium
GCGCGTGCTCGCGCTGGTTCTGGAATCCCCGGCGGCGATTCGTCAGGAAGGCTCCGAACTGCCCTCGGGCTCTCCCGAAGAGATGGCCCGCCGCCTGTACGCTCACCCCGAGCGGCTCGCTGCCATCCCGATACCTGACCCGGCCATGCGGGCGAAGACGCAGCCGCTGGTGCAGCGACTGCGCGGACCCAACCGCGACGCGGATCTCGAGGGTCGGCTCCCCAGCCTCGTGACGCCGACCCTGGTGTTGTTCGGCACCCTGGACAGCGTCATCGCGCCCGCGATGGGGCGCGTCTACAAGGCGCTGATGCCCGGCTGCCACCTCGTGTTCGTCTACGATGCTGGGCACGCCATCGGGACCGATCGCCCGGAGGCGTTCGCCGAGGTCGTGGTCGACTTCCTCGAACGCCACGAGGCGTTCGTCATCAGCCGCACGGAGACGGTGATCCACCCGTAGTTTCCTGGAATGGCTCAAGTCCATGTGAGGGACGACGCCCGTCAGCGGTAGCCGCCGAGACGAACGGCGTAGTGCCGGGATGGTGCGAGTCGCCGCTTCCGGGGATCGACGGTCAGTCCCAGGGCTTCGAGCGTTTCCACCCCGAGGATCGGCTCCACGACGTCACCGACGAGGATCGTTGCCGGAGCCTCCCGTTCGCCGATCCGGAAGATCGCCGTCCCGGCGTCGAGCTTGACCCGCTGTCCGTCCGCCAGCGTGATCGCGACAGCACGCGGCAGACGCTTGATGCCGACCGCACGGGCCAGCGCCTCCGGGAGCACGGAGAACGTCGCACCAGTGTCAACGAGCATGCGAACCGTGACGGCCTTCTCGGCCGACAGCTTGACGCGCTGATGAACGTGGCCCACGCGTTCCTCCGGCAACTCCGATTCAACGGTAGGCCGCGCGGAGGCTCGCGTCAATGTCCACCGACCGATACGATCGTCGGGCGTGCCGTCACGGAGGCGGCGCGTTCAGCTCGCGTTGGCAGCCGGCTGAGGCACCGCGCAGTACACGCCGTTCGGCTCGACGCGGAAGATCCGGTTGAACCGGCTCCGAAAGTTCTCCAGCGCGCAGATGGCCGCCAGCTCCACGACCTGCTCGGTCGTGTAGTGCCGCCGCAGGCGCTCGAACAGGTCGTCGCTCACCTGCACGGGTACCTCGATCGTCGCGTCGGCCAGCTCGAACGCCAGCGTTTCGGGCTCGCTGAAGAGGCTGCTCGTCCGCCAGTTCGCCACCGCAGCGATCTCGTCATCACTCGCGCCCGCCTTGCTGCCCCCGGCAGCATTGAGGTCGCTTCAGTAGCCGCAGCCGACCTGACTGGCGATCCGGACATTCATCAGACAGCGCAGCTTGTCCGAGATGAGCGCGGACTGCTGGATGCCGTCAGCCAGCGCCTTGACGCCGAGCTGAATCGTCGGCCGATACGCCCAAATTCCGGTCGTGTTCAGGATCTGCCCGAACGCCTTCATGTTGGCGTCGTACAGTGGGCGAACAGCCGTGGGAGCTTCCTCGCGTGTGAGTGCGTGAACTCGGGCCATGACAGAACCTCCTGGCGCAGCATCGCTGGGTCCCAGGATACGACAAGGGGTCCTTGAAATCCCTGCGAGCTGAAGGCGCTACGCCGGGCTCTGGAGACGATAGACGCGGGCGGCCGTGTCGTGGAACAGCTTGGCCTTTTCCGCCGCCGAGCAGCCCGCGGTCAGACGCTTGAACGAGTTCCACAGCACCGTGTAGCTGCAGCTCGCCTTGTCCACGGGGAAGTTCGACTCGAACATGCAGCGATCGACGCCGAACGTTTCGATGGTGAACTCGTAGTAGTGCCGGGTAGCCTCGGCGAGCTCGTGGCTGGACGGCGGGCGGGGCCGCTCGTGCCAGCCGAAGCCGTTGACCTCCATGTTGATGCCGCCGAGCTTGACCACGACGTTCGGGCAGGTGGCGAGCTGGCTGATGTACGTACGCCACTCGGCGTACACCTCCTGGGCCTTGCCGGCATAGGGGCCGATGCCGAGCGGCCCCCCGAAATGATTCAGGATGATCGTGGTGCCGGGAAACACGCGCGCCAGCGCGGTGACGTCCGGGATCTGGCGGTGGTAGCACCACGCTTCGAACGTCAGCCCGCGCGACGCGAGATGGGCGAACCCGGCCCGGAAGTCGTCGCGCAGAAGCAGGCCCGGCCCGGGTTTGGTGCGGTGGTTGGGCACCCTCTCATCGGGGTCCCAGGACGCTCCCAATCGGATGCCGCGGAACCGGCCGCCACCGGCCGCGATCTGCGCGTCGAGCACGGCGGCCACGGCATCGCCGAGACGCAGACTGGCCGTGCCGATAATCCCGGCGGCCACGCGCGTCTTTCCATAGAGGCCGGACGCGCTCATCGCCGCGATGCCGTTCACGAACTCGGTCTCGCCGACAGGGCGCAGGGCCTCCGGGCCGGCGCTCTTGAACATCGCGCCGCACTCGATGAACACCGTGGACACGACGTTGTGGCCGGTGCCGACGTCCGCCAGGATCTCGTCGAGCAGGTAGCGCTTGGTAGCGCGGGCGGTCTGCAGGTCCCAGAGATGGTGGTGCGGGTCGCAGATCGGTAGGTCGGGCTCGAGCGCCTCTTCGACCGTCAACGCAAGCCACTCGTGGTTCTTCGATCGTGCCGTCATGGTCTCTCAGTCCTCCCCGCTGTCGCGGTTCAAAAACAGTGTCCCGCTGCCGCAATGACGAAGCGCCGCTCGGATGACCCAGGTGCGCTCGGCCTCGCTAGATCGCGATTCTCAGCGCGATCTCACCGAACACCGCCTGCGGGATCTTGACCCGTCGCTTCCCGATGGTACGGCCCCAACTCACCCGAACCAAGCCATAGCGTTCCATCGCCTCGTCCCTGGTCAACCGGAACGCGAAATCAGGCGGGAACCGATCTGCGCTCCGCTTCGCCGCCTGGTTCAACGTGCGGGTCTCCACGCCGTAGTTCTCGGCCAGATCGGCAGAGAGGATGACGCGCTGTCGCCGAACCGTCCTGGCGCTGCTGCGCGTTTCTGGTGGAGAATGGCTTGGCGCTCGGGGGGTGGAAGGCGGGAAGGCTGCCCGGCGTCGAGCGCCGAGCGACCGCTGTCTCGCATGTGGCGTGAGGCGGCCCGCGTAAAGGGGGGAGACGATGGGGGACGGCGATCTGTGCTATTTGAGCGTGCACGATCTCGCGGGGCGCATCCGGCAGCGGCAAGTCTCTCCTGTCGAGGTGGTGGAAGCCCACCTACGCCGGATCGAAGCTCTGAACCCCAAGCTCTCGGCCTTCTTCACCCTGACAGGAGACCGCGCCCTCGAGGAGGCCCGACGCGCCGAGGCCGAGATCGCCGCCGGGCGCTGGCGGGGACCGCTCCACGGGGTTCCCTACGGGGCGAAGGACATCATCGAGACGGCGGGGGTCAGGACCACCCACGGCTCGAGCTTCTTCCGCGATCACGTCCCCGCCGAGGATGCGGATTGCATCGTCCGCCTCCGGCGAGCGGGGGCCATCCTCCTGGGCAAGACCCTCACCCACGAGTTCGCCTCAGCCGCCACCACCATCAACCCCCACTACGGCACAGCCCACAACCCCTGGAAGCTCGACCGCATCACCGGCGGCTCGAGCGGAGGCTCGGCCGCCGCCGTAGCGGCGGGGCTCTGCCCCTTCGCCCTGGGTTCGGACACGGGGGGCTCCATCCGCAATCCCGCAGCCTTGTGCGGGATCGTAGGGCTCAAGCCGACCCACGGCCGGGTCAGCCTCAC
>JBGPYK010000312.1:0-4066 GCA_041493245.1 Methylomirabilia bacterium
CGGAGACGATCCGCCGGCTGCGCCAGCTCGCGCCCGGTGTGCGGACGATGCTACTGGTCAGCCGCGCCCGCGTCGAGCGCGCGGGCGTGACACCGGCGACGGCCGTTCAATGGGCGCTGGACGTCGGCGCCACCGATCTCGGAATGGACCACCGACTCGTCGACCGGAGCGTGGTCGAGGCGGCGCGCAAGGCCTCAGTCAGGCTGTCGGTGTGGACGGTCAACGACGAGGCGGGCATCCGCCGTCAGATCGATGTCGGCGTCGACGTGATCATGAGCGACCGTCCCGACCTCGTCCAGCGCCTGCGAACCCGCTGAGCCGGCGATGGGCTATCCTCGTCGAACATGAGAGTCATCTCACCGCTCGGCTCGCACCGCGGCGGGGCTCACCGCGCACGGCCATGAGCGCGCGCCGCCACGTGCTCGCCCTGGACCAGGGCACGTCGGGCTCGACGGCGCTCGTCGTCGACCCCGAGGGAAACGTGCTCGGGCGGGGCTACGCCGAGCTGGCGCAGTACTACCCGCGGCCCGGCTGGGTCGAGCACGATCCCGAAGAGATCTGGTCGACGGTCGGCTGCGCCGCCGAGGCGGCGCTCCGGGACGCGGGGGTGAGCGGCGCGGAGGTCGCCGCCATCGGCATCACCAACCAGCGCGAGACGACCATCGTCTGGGAGCGCTCCAGCGGGACGCCGATCCATCGCGCGATCGTCTGGCAGTGCCGGCGGACGGCGGAGCTGTGCGACCGGCTCCGCGCCGACGGGGCCGAGCCGCGCGTGCGCGAGCGAACGGGACTCGTCCTCGACGCCTACTTCTCGGGGACGAAGATCCGATGGCTCCTCGACGAGGTTCCGGGCGCACGCGGACGCGCCGAGCGCGGCCAGCTGGCCTTCGGGACGGTGGATTCGTGGCTCCTCTGGAAGCTCACGGGCGGCGCCGTGCACGCCACCGACGTGAGCAACGCCTCGCGGACCCTCTGCCTGAACCTTCACACCGGCGAGTGGGACGACGAGATGCTGGCGCTCCTCGGCATCCCGCGGGCGCTCCTGCCGCGCGTCATGCCCTCGGTCGGCGTCTTCGGCGAGACCGTGGACCTCGGCTGGGTCCCCCGCGGTATCCTGGTGGCGGGGATCGCGGGCGACCAGCAGGCCGCCCTCTTCGGCCAGGCGTGCCACGCGCCCGGCACCGCGAAGAACACGTACGGCACCGGCTGCTTCGTCCTCTTCAATACCGGCGAGACGCCGGTAGCTTCGCGGCACGGGCTCCTCACGACGATCGCGTGGCGGATCGCCGGGCGGACGACGTATGCCCTCGAGGGCAGCGTCTTCATCGCCGGCGCCGTCGTGCAGTGGCTGCGCGACGGGCTCGGGCTCCTCCGGTCGGCCGCGGAGAGCCGGGCGCTGGCGGAATCCGTTCCCGACACGGGGGGCGTCTACTTCGTCCCGGCCTTCGTCGGCCTCGGCGCACCCTATTGGGACATGTACGCGCGGGGCACGATCGTGGGCATCACGCGAGGCACGACGGCGGCGCACCTCGTCCGCGCCGGGCTCGAGTCGATCGCCTATCAGAGCCGTGACGTGCTGGAGGCGATGGCGGCCGACGCCGGCACGCGCGTCCACGCCCTGCGCGTGGACGGCGGTGCGGCGGCCAACGACTTCCTGTGTCAGTTCCAAGCCGACATCATGGACGTCCCCGTCGAGCGGCCGCGGGTCATCGAGACGACGGCCCTCGGCGCGGCCGGGCTGGCCGGGCTCGGGGCCGGCGTCTGGCGTTCGCTGGAGGCCATCGCCCAGCGCGTGGCCATCGAGCGCACGTTTGTCCCGACGATGGACCCCGACGTCCGCGATGCGCGATACGAAGGATGGCGGCGAGCGGTCGAGCGTGCCAAGGGATGGGACGCCTGATCGCGGTGTTCCGTAGGGCGGGGGCTTGTCCCCCGCCGGCGGGTGGAGGACGGCGGGGGACAAGCCCCCGCCCTACAGATGCGTGTGGGTGTGCACTATACACGAGGAGATAAAGGTATGAAACGACTTGTCCTACTTGCCCTGGCTCTCGTAGTGATTTTCACCTTGCCGGCAGCAGCGTTCGCCCAGGCGCCGATCGAGGACGAGCTGGTCCTCATCACCCCGGTCTCGAAGTTCGTCTTCGACGGCGCGCTCAAGGCGTTTGCGCAGTACGCGAAGGACAAGTGGAACGTCACCGTCAAGACCAACGGCATCCCCGCGGGGACGCCGGTGGCCTACGGCCGCATCGTGGAGTGGAAGGGCCGGCCGGAGGCGGACATCTTCTGGGGCGGGGAGTCGGCGCTGTTCGAGAAGCTGGCGGAGCAGAAGCTCCTGGCCAGGCTCGAGCTGCCGAAGGCGGTCATGGACGCGATCCCGGCGTCCATCGGCACGCCGAAGCCCATCCCCCTCAAGGACCCCGAGGGCTACTGGGTGGGCACCGCGCTCGAGCCGTACGGGCTCGTGTACCACCCACGGGTGCTGCGGCGGCTCGGCGTCGCCGACCTCAAGGACTGGGACGACCTGCTGAACCCGAAGCTCAAGGGCAACGTCGCACAGTGCGCGCCCACCCGCTCGTCGTCGTCGAACGCGACCTACGAGGTGATGCTCCAGTCTCGGGGCGAGGCTGCGGGCTGGGACTGGCTCAAGAAGCTCGCGGACAACACCGGGCACTTCACCGCGCGGAGCCGTGACGTGCCGAACGTGGTGGCCAAGGGTGAGTTTGCCGCCGGCTTCGCCGTCCCCTCGTACATGGCGTTCGAGGAGAAGATCTCGGGCTTCGACATCAAGTTCGTGGCGCCGAAGAACGCGTTCGTCACGCCCGAGCCGATGGCCATCCTGGCCGGCGCCCGGCACCCCAAGGCCGCGCGGGCCTTCGTCGAGTTTCTTCTGACCGAGGGAGGCCAGCGCGTCTTCATGGAGAGCGGACTCTTCCCCATCAGCCCGAAGTACCGGATGCAGGGGGCGCCGGGGTCCAAGATCGAGACGGCCGTGGAGTTCACGGGTGGCGTCCGCTCGTATTTCGACACGCCCGTCGCCAACGTCTACGACGAGGACGTGGCCAAGAAGCGGAGTGACCAGCTCAAGGAGCGTTACCGCAAGGACATCGAGTCGGTCTGGAAGAAGCCATAACGGGCTCGTGAGGATCCTGCTGCGCGACATCGTCAAGCGGTTCGGCGCGGTCACGGCGGTCGACCGCGCCAGCGCCGAGGTCGGCGACGGCGAGCTGTTCACCCTGCTGGGCCCCTCGGGCTGCGGCAAGACGACCCTCCTGCGGTTGATCGCCGGGTTCTCCCGCCCCGACGGCGGCGAGATCTGGTTCGGGGACCGCCGGGTCGACGCGCTCGCGCCGTACGAGCGGAACATCGGGATGGTGTTCCAGAACTATGCGCTCTGGCCGCACATGACGGTTCGGGGGAACGTCACCTACGGCCTCAAGCTGCGCAAGCTCCCCGCGGCGGAGATTGAGCGCCGGCTCGCCGAGGGGCTGCGGAAGGTCAACCTCGTCGCGCTGGAGAACCGCTACCCCGGCCAGCTCTCCGGCGGCCAGCAGCAGCGGGTGGCGCTGGCGCGGGCCCTCGTCCTCAACCCCGACATCCTGCTGCTGGACGAGCCGCTCTCGAACCTCGACGCCAAGATCCGGGTCCACGTGCGCGCGGAGATCCGCGCCCTCCAGCGCGAGTTGGGGATCACGACGATCTACGTGACGCACGACCAGGAGGAGGCGCTGTCGCTCTCCGACCGGATCGCGGTGATGCGCGACGGACGGATCTTACAGATCTCCACACCCAAGCAGCTGTACGAACGGCCCGTGGCCCGCTTCGTGGCGGACTTCGTCGGCATCAATAACTTTGTCCCCGGGGTGTGCCGGGATCTCGCCGGAGGCTACGCGGCCGTCGACACGGCGATCGGGACGGTGCGGGCGCGCCCGGCCGGCCCGATGGCGCCGGGCGCGCCCTGCGTGATCGCCGTGCGTCCCGAGAACGTGGCTCTGGGGGAGGAACACGAGAACACGTTCGAGGCCCGGGTGACGATGGCCTCCTACCTCGGCAGCACGCTGCGCTACGA
>JBGPYK010000229.1:0-4907 GCA_041493245.1 Methylomirabilia bacterium
CTCGCGGTTGTCCTGGAGCGGCTCGCCGCGGCGACCGGGATCGCCGTCGAGCTGAAGGATGGAGGGGGGGACGATCCGGTGAGCGTGAGCGTGAAGGATGTCACGCTGGAGGGGGCGCTCCAGCATGTCCTCCGAGGCCGCAGCACACTCTTCCTCTACGACACCGACTCGCGGGCGCTGGCAGCGGTCTACGTGCTGGGCACCCGTGATCGCGGGGCCGCGGCGGTGGCGGTGACCGGGCCCGGGGAGGCGAGCCGGCTCGCCGCCGTGGTCGGCCGCGAGGACGCCGACCCCTACGTCGAGCCCGGCCCGGCACCCGAGATGCTGAGGATCAGTGCCCTCGAGGCCGAGCTTCCACCGGATGCGTCGGCGCCCTTCGGCCGCGCCGAGGAGCTCCTGGCCGAGACCGACTCCGGCGTCCGGCTCACCGCGCTGCAGCACCTGGCGGCGCGGCCGGAGTCGGCGATCGACGCGCTCGCCGCGGCCCTGGTCGGGCACGACCTGATCGTACGGAGTGCGGCGCAGAACATGCTCCTGAATCGCGAGGTCGACGAGCAAGCGGTCGAGGACGTGCTGGCGGTCGCCCGGGAAGGGGACGAGGCGAAGGTCCGGCTGATGCTCGGCGCTCTGCTCCCTCTGTAGATGTCTCCCACCCCACGCTCCGGAGGCGGGCCAGCCCGTCTCGGCCTCGAGCTAGCTTAGCTCCGTTCCGGCGCAAAAGTCGGTTGGACAATACCGTCGGCTCGGGGCGGGCCGGCCGCGGCCCGCGCCTCGGGAGAGACCAATGAGGCAGGGCGTGGCCATCGTCATCTGGTCCGTCTGGCGGCCGACGCCGGGATCGCCTCCGAAATGAAGGACCTACGAGACGGTGACCGCTGACCTCGTGAGCCTGCGAGCGGGACCGGTGGCTGCCGCCGCCTTCAGAGAAGGGGAGGTGCTGGACGACTCGGACCCCATCGTCCGCATCGCTGCCCTGCAGGGGCTGACCCGACTCCGGGATGCGGTGCTCGACGCGCTGGCGGCGGCCCTGGTCGCGACCGATCGCCCGGTGCGGAGCGTGGCGCAGCAGATGGTCCTCAATCGCGGCGCCGGCGGGCACGCGGTCGAACCGGTCACCATCCGCGCCTTGGACGGAGACAAGACGAGTCTCTGGTTCCTGCTCGGCGCCGTCATCACGCGCCGAGGCCCTCGCCGTCCGGAGGTTTCTCGGAGACCGTCGGCGAGGCGCTGGATCGTGGCCCGGCAGCGAGGTTGATGGAGACGCGCGACATGATAGAGGGCGCTGGCCCGAGAATACGGCTGCCGCTGAAGGCCAAGCTCAGCCTGCTCATCACCTCGCTCGTGGTCCTCGCGGTGGCCCTCGTCGGCATCTTCCTCCTGCGCCAGCAACAGCAGAGCCTCACGGCAGAGATGACCAAGCGCGGACTGACCATCGCCCAGAACTTCGCGGCCAGCGCCAAGACCCCGCTCCTGACCAACGATGAGCTGACCCTCGAGGTGCTCGTGAAGGAGGCGATGAAGGACCCGGATGTGGTATACACGCTCGTCTCCGACAATGACGGGAAGATCCTCGCCCAGTCGGACCCGTCAGCGACCGAGGGCCCGATCGCCCGCCCGAAGAGCCTCCTGCCGCTCAAGGACGCGCTGTTGATCCAGAGTTATGCGGTGGCGGGCCGGCGGATCATCGACTTCGCGGTGCCGCTGGTCTACAGCCGCGTCCCCGTGGGGGCGCTCTATCTCGGCTTCAGCCAGGGGTCGATCGACGCCGCACTCGCCCGGGCCCGGAACGAGGCGCTCTACATCATGGTTCTCATGATCGCGGCCGGCGTCGGTGGCGCCATCGGGTTGGCGACGCTGCTGTCCCGTCCCATCTTCCGGTTGGTCGAGGGCACGCGCGCCATCGCCGGGGGGAACTTCAACGTGGTGCTCCCGGTCCCCTCGCGGGACGAGATCGGCATGCTCACGGAGTCCTTCAACCAGATGGCGCGGAGCCTGCGGGAGAAGGAGATGATCAAGCGTGCCTTCACGCGCTACGTCGCGCGTGAAGTGGTCGAAGAGATCCTGAAGGACCCGGAGCGCTTGGTCCTCACCGGCCAGCGGCGCGAAGTCACGGTGCTCTTCTGCGACGTCCGCGGGTTCACGCCGATGTCGGAGCGGTTGAGCCCGGAAGAGGTCGTGGAACTGCTCAACGACTTCTACACGCTCATGATCGAGACCACCTTCAAGCATGACGGCACCCTCGACAAGTTCCTGGGCGACGCGGTGATGGCCGTGTTCGGCGCGCCCCTTCCCCACCCGGATCACTCGGTGCGGGCCGTGCTGACGGCGCTGGCCATGCAGGAGGGTATCGGCGGGCTCAACGAGAAGCGGGCCCAGCAGGGGAAGGAGAGCGTGACTATCGGCATCGGCGTGAGCGCGGGAGAGGCGGTGGCGGGGACGGTGGGCACGGCGGAGCGGATGGAATACACGGTGATCGGTGACAGCGTGAATCTCGCCGCCCGGCTCGAGTCCAACGCCAAGCCCGGGCAGATCCTCATCAGCCACCGCACGTGGGAGAAGGTCCGGGACGTGGTGGATGTGCGCTCGCTCGGCGCCATCAAGGTGAAGGGCAAGGAAGAGCAAGTCGAGGTCTACGAGGTCCTCGGGGTGACCGGGAGCGGGGGAGGGCGATGAGGGGGCAGAGAGGGAAGCGGAGATGGCACGGATTCAAACGCGCCCTGGTCGCGGGCTGCGCGGGACTGCTCGCGGGGGCGTGCGCGTCAGCGACGCCGGCGCCCGAGCGTGTCGCCGTCCCGACTCCGACACCGGCCCCGGCGCCCGCGTCGCCGACGCCGTTGCCGCCGGCGCTCCCCGCGGTCTTCGAATCGGAAGACTTCATCGTGACCTTCGCCAAGCCCGGTGACACCGCGGAGACTCTGGCCGCGCGCTATCTGGGCGATGCGGGCAAGGCGTGGATGATCGGGGACTATGCGCGCGGGCGGGCGTTTGCGCCGGGCGAGGAGGTCGTGATCCCGCGACGGCCCTGGAACCCGTCGGGTGTCGAGGCCTCCGGGTACCAGATCGTGCCCGTCCTCTGCTACCACAATCTGGGCGAAGCAGCCAAAGGGCGGCTGGTTCTCGCGGCCTCGAAGTTCGAGGAGCAGATGCGCTACCTCAAAGCCAATGGGTACCGCGTGGTGAGCCTCCGCGAGTTCGTGGCGTTCAGCCAGCTCGGCCGGCAACTGCCCCAGCGGTCGGTGGTCCTGACCTTCGACGACGGCTACAAGTCTTTCAAGCAGTACGCGTACCCGCTCTTGAAGGAGCTGGGCTTTGCCGCCACGCTCTTCGTGTACACGGACTACGTGGGGGCCGGCCGCAACGCGCTGTCGTGGTCGGACCTGCGCGATCTCCAGGGCGAAGGGTTCGACATCGAGGCCCACTCCAAGACCCACGGCGATCTGCGCCGCGCTCCGGGAGAGGCGGACGCCCAGTACGCGCGGCGCATGCAGACCGAGCTCGCACAGCCGCAAGACCTCTTCGAGAAGAACCTCGGGCGGCGGAGCTCCGTCATCGCCTTTCCCTACGGGGCCTGGGACGAGGGCGTGCTGGCGAAGGCCGGCGAGTACGGCTACGTGGCCGGCTTCTCCGTGCGCCGTCAGGGCAACGCCTCGTTCATCCGCCCCCTCGCTGGCAACCGGAGCCAGATCTATTCCGAGATGACGCTGGAAGACTTCGTGAAGAACGTCAACGTCTACCAACAGGAGACCCTCAAGTGAAGCGCGGGTCGACGGCCGCGCGCCCGCTGGTCCTGGCACTGGCGCTCGCGGTGGGCGCCTGCGCCTCCGTGGCGGAGAAGCCCCCGCCCGGGTCCGAGGTTCGGCGCGTCCCCGTCGCCCCGGCTCCAGCGCCGCCGCCGAGGGTTGACCCGCGCGAGCTTCTCACCGCGCGCCATCGGGAGCAGGCTCAGGCCCTCGACCGTGAGGGCGATCTGCGCCAGGCGCTCGATGAATGGAAGATCGCCCTCACCATCAACCCCGATGACGCCGCGGCGCGCGCATCGCTCAAGACGCTTGAAGGCCGGATCGAGCGGGCCGTGACCGAGAAGATCGAGGCGGGCCGCGCGGCGCTCGCGCGCGGCGTTCAGGTCGAGGCCCGGCGGCAGTTCCTGGCCGCGCTCGCCCTGGATCCCGCCAATCGGGTCGCCTTCCGGCATCTTCAAACCGAAGCGCGGGAGGTGGAGTTCGTCACCCATACCGTGAGTCAAGGGGACACGCTGCAGTCGCTGGCCCTGCGCTACTACGGCGATCGCTCGCGCTCCGAGGTGATCTGGGAGACCAACCAGCTTCCCGCCAATCCGCGCCTGACCGCGGGCACGACGCTCAAGATCCCGGAGATCCCGGGCGTGCCGTTCATCCACCCGGAGGCGCGGCGCCCGGCGCCGCCCGCGGCCGGGGCCCCCGCGCCCAGCGCTGCCGCGCCCGGCGCGTCCACCACCGAGACGCCGAAGGACGAGCCTCCGGAGGTAAATCCGTTGCTGGCCGAAGCGCGCGAGGCGCTTGACCGGAAGGACTATGCCGAGGCCCTCTCCGACGCGGACAAGTTCCTCGCGGGCAGTCCGGGCAATCGCGACGGCCTCACGCTCAAGAAGCAGGCGCTGTACCAGCAGGGCAAGGCTCATCTCTCCGAGCGAAAATACGAGGAGTCGTATCGGGCGCTCACCCAGCTCGCCAAGATCCAGCCGGACTACGAAGACTCGCCCGCGCTGCTCCGGCAGGCCCGCGCCCGGGTTGTCGAGCAGCACTACAGCCAGGGCGTGCGACTCTACCGGGAGGAGAAGCTCGCCGAGGCCGTCTCCCAGTGGCAGGCCGTGCTGGAGCTGGACCCGCAGCATGCCAATGCGAAACGGAACATCGATCAGGCCCAGCGGC
>JBGPYK010000222.1:0-4982 GCA_041493245.1 Methylomirabilia bacterium
GAGCTTTCCAGCACGAGCCAGCCGTGCGTGCGATGTGAATGGACGAACTCGTGGAAGAGCCGCGACTTGCCGACCCCGGGCTCGCCGACGACCGCCACCATTTGGCCGCGGCCGCCCCCCGCCTGCTCGGCGGCGGCCCGGAGCTGATCCATCTCGGCGTCGCGGCCCACGAAGCGAGTGAGGCCGCGCGCCGATGCCGCTTGCAGCCGCGTGCGCGCGGCCCCGGCCCCGGCCAGCTCGTAGACCTCGACGGGCTCGCTCAGCCCCTTGACCGGGACCGGCCCCAGCGGCTTCACCTGGACCCAGCCCTCGGCCAGGCGCAGCGTCTCGGCGGTGAGCCGGATGCTGCCGGGGGTGGCGAGCTGCTCCATGCGCGCGGCCAGGTGCGTCGTCTGGCCGACCGCCGTGTAGTCCATGCGCAGGTCGCTCCCGATCGAGCGGACGACGACCTCGCCCGAGTTCATGCCGACGCGGATCTGGACCTCCACCCCCTGCGTGCGCCGCAGCCCCTCGGTGTACCGGCGGATCGCGTCCTGCATCCGGAGCGCGGCGTAGCAGGCGCGGACGGCGTGGTCCTCGTGGGCGAGCGGCGCGCCGAAGAGCGCCATGATGCCGTCTCCCATCACCTGGTTGACGGTGCCCTCGTAGCGGTGGACGGCGTCCATCATCCGCTCGAGGACCGGATCGAGCAGCCGGCGCGCCTCCTCGGGATCGCGGTCGGCCAGCAGCTCCATGGAACCCTTCATGTCGGCGAAGAGGACGGTGACGTGCTTACGCTCACCCTCGAGCGCGTTACGGGCATCGAGGATCTTTTCCGCCAGGTGGGCGGGCGTGTAGCTCTGGGGCGAGGGCGGCGCCGCGGCCACACCCAGCGGCCGGCCGCACTTCTTACAGAACTTGCTCCCGGGCGCGTTGGTGACACCGCAGGCCGGGCAGGCCGCGATCAGCTTGGCGCCGCACTCGGGACAGAACTCGGCGTCGGACGGAGCAGGCTGGCGGCACTGCGGACAGGTCATCGCGCGTCAGACTATAACAGGGTCACAACGGCCTCACGGGAAGACACCGCTACGCGACGATCTCCATCCTGAGCCCGCGCGCGTCGCAGGCCACCGTCCCCGGCGGGAGCACGAGGGCCTCTCCGCGCCGGATCCGCGCCGCCGCGACCACGCAAGCCACCGCGTCGATCACGTCGTCGCGCGCGACGGGGGCCGGCCCCAACCGTTGTCGCACGGCGCCGGGATCGAAGGGTGGAGCGACCCTGCGCAGCAGGGAGAGCCGCAGGCGTTCGCCGGCAGGCGTCCGCTTGGGATAGGGCAGCCCACGCCCGCGGCCCGCCAGCAGCGCGAAGACCACCTCCGGATGGACCTCACGCACGAACTCCTGGAGCGCCGGCGTCATCAGCGCGTCGACCTGTCGGATCTTCGGGAGGAGGTTGAAGGTCTCGCGCGACAGGGCGACGCCGAGAGTCCGACGGCTCAGCGCGCAAGCGCTCCGGTAGGTGGTCGCCGCGAGCGCCGCGCGGCAGGGAGCGGGAAACACGCTGGAAGCGCGAGGGCGTCCAAGAAGCCGGCGCGCGGTCAGGTCGCACCCACGCGACCCGTCGTCGCTGAGCCCGATGGGCATGTCGATCGCGACGATGGCGTCACCAGCCTCGGCGCGCGCACCGAGCGCCGCGAGGTCGGCGACCAGCGAGAACGACAAGGCCGACAGCGACGCGTCGGCGGTGGCGACCAGCCACCCACCCCGGCAGCCGTCGACACCGATCAGCCGCAGAGGGCAACCACGAGCGGCGTCATACGCCGGACGTCAACGAACCCACGCGACCGCCAGCACGACTGCCCCGGCCACCATCAGGCTCGCTCCACTCGCGATCCGGCCCAATCGTGTGCCGAGAAGGGTCGTCTTCTCCATCAGAACGAAGACCGCCATGGCAGCGACCCAGAGGAGGTTCATCACGCCTGCCACGAACAGAAGCCCCATGAGCGCCCAGCAGCAGCCGACGCAGTACGCCCCGTGCAACAGTCCCACCCGCAGGGCGCCCGCTGGCCCGGGCTTCCAGTGGCGCGTCAAGAACTGAATCGGCGAGCGGCAGCGCCCAAGGCACGCGTCCTTCAGCGGTGTCAGCTGATACACGCCGGCCGCGACCAACAGCAGGCCACGGAGGACGTGGCTGGTCGAGCGCATCTCGGGCGAGACCAGCTCAGCCCGTTGGAGCGCCCAGTGCGCGGTCGTCGCAGCGACGCTGAACGCCGCCCAGATGATCATGTAGGCCCCGGCGAAGAGGCCGGTCGCCGGCAACGGCGAGGTCGTCGCGCGCGACCGCATGAGGGCGGCGAACAACAGGATGGTGGGCGCGGCGCTCGGGAGCATCATCGCCACCATCATCGCCGTCCACATGACGAACACGACCACGAACCCGGCGCCCTCGGGCCCGGCGTGCCGCATGCCGGGCATGTCCGGCATGTCCACGCCGGCGCCGGTCAGGAGAAACACCCAGGCGAGGACGACGATCAGGCCGAGGGCGGCCCCCACCACGCCGCGCTCGCGCCGGGCGATCCACTCGACGACTTGGTTCAGCATCCGTGAGCCAATGTCCCACGGCTCCGTGTCAGGCCGTGCCCTCGACCCACCCCGGGAGCCGGCCCGGCGTCTGCCGGCCCGCCAGTCGACGATCCGGCGTGGCTAGTCGACGACGCCGGCGTGGCTCAAGTGGATGCGTGCGAACTGGCCGTACGTGTTCGCGAGCTCAAGCTTGATCGGTCCGGTGGCGCTCGTTCGGCCGCTCCCGATTTCGGCCAGTCGATACTCGAAGCCGTGCGGCAGATCGATGCGGGCGCGGTGCTCGGCGCCGGTCACGGGATTGCGGATCGGCTCGCCCGACGATTCCACGATGCCCGGCACCACGAGCCGCGCCCGCCGGGCGTCGACGTCGACCTCGAACTCGATCGGCTTGAACAGCGGCTCGAGCTTGGTGGAGCACATGGCGGCGTAGACCCACCACACCGTCGCCATCTCGGCGGTGTCCTGGCCGTTCAGGATCTTGACGAGCGCCTCGCGCTGGGCGGCGTTGGCCCGCTCGTCGATGATGAGCTGCATGGTGCCGTTGCCTTGGTGCACGGCCCCGGGCCAGGTGTAGAGCCCCGCCGCACAAAGGTTGTCGAGCTTCACCGCGCCGAACACGCCTTGGTCGATCTGCCAGGCGCCCGCCGCGCGACAGTCGCCGTGCGTCGGTGGGGCATTGAACTGGCACGGGCACCCGTAGCTGCAATTACAGTTCACGAACTCCCGGCCCTTGATTCGCCATTCGACGTTTGCCATGTCCGCCTCCTCCGTCGTAGCTCCGAGTGGGAACTTCCGAATCCGGCCAGCTACGTGTTGCGGTAGTTGGTGAACTGGAGCGCGACGCCGAAGTCCTTTTCCTTGACGAGCGCGATGATCTTCTGGAGGTCGTCGCGGTTCTTGCCGCTGACGCGCACCTGGTCCTCTTGGATCGCGACCTGCACCCTGACCTTGCTGTCCTTGACGAGGCGGACGATCTCCCTGGCCTTCTCGATGGGGATCCCCTGCTGGATGGTGATCTTCTGGCGGAGCGCGCCGCCCGAGGCCTCCTCGACCTTGCCGTAGTCGAGCGCCTTGAGGGGGACCCCACGCTTGTGGAGCTTGGACTGGAGGATGTCGATGACGGCCTTCAGCTTCATCTCGTCAGCCACCGTCAGCGTGATGTCCGTCTCCTCGAGCTTGACCTCGTTCTTCGAGCCCTTCAGATCGTAGCGCGTCTCGATCTCGCGCCGCGCCTGGTCCAGCGCGTTCGTAACCTCCTGCATGTCCACCTTGCACACAATGTCGAAGGAGTTCTCCGCAGCCATAGTCTGTCCCCTATCGCATGGGCACGGTGGCGACGCCGGGCGGCGTCACGAAGGTGAAAAGCCGGTCGGGCAGCCCGCCGTTCACGACGACCTTGGCGAAGCGCATCGTCACGGTGTTCTCGAACTGATCGTACACGACCGCCTTCCGGATCTCCCACTGCCGGGGGTCGAAGGCGAGGACGAGGCGCGACAGCGTGGGCAGCGGCTGCTTGGGCGTGAGGTCGAGGACGACGTGGCCCTCACCGTCCCGCGGCTGGGCGGGGTTCAGGAAGCGGACCCTGAAGTGCTCGCGGAGCCGCCCGAGCCCGGCGAGGAAGCTGCCCGCCGGCCCCGCGAGCGCCTCGGGGGCGACGCCCACGTTCACCTGGTTGAGCGTCGGCGTGTAGACCCAGAGCGTTTTGCCGTCGGAGACGATCTCCTGCTTCGTGGGCTCGCTATACTCCCAGCGCAGCTTGCCGCCCCGCTTGAGCGAGACAACCCCCTGGGCGGGGATCGTCTGGTTCAGGCTCTTGTTGAAGCTCGTCTGCGAGAACTCGGCCCGGAGATCGGTCATCTGGCCGTAGGCCGCCTCCAGCCCACGAACGACGTCGTCGAGCGACTGCGCGTGCGCGACACCGGCCGCGACGGCGAGGACGAGCCATGCCCCAACGAGCGCGCGTGCCGCGAGGATCGTGCGGTGCTTCATGCCCTCAACTGTACACGACTCGCGCGCACGGCTCGCCTGCATCACCCCCGCACCCTCCTGCGCCGAGCGTGGCCCGAGTCACTCGTGACAGCAAGATGGATCAACACTGGCAAGCTGGGAAAAGCGCCGCAGGTCGATCACGAAGCCTCGCAGGCCGATCAAAAAGGGTCAGATGCTAGGCGGCGACTGAGAGCCCGACTGAGGCGTATGCCGCATACGCCGCAGGGAGGGCCGAAGGAGCCAACGGTCGGGTCGAGGATTGGCGCGGTACCCCGTAGGCTCCCCTTGGCTGTGTCCGCCGTTTCCAGCTTCGTGCCCGTATAGGTTCGCCGTGAGCCCGTCTCCAACCCCCGCCACCTCAAACGGCGCGAACGGATTTCCCGTACGCCGCTTCCCTGGCCGCTTCACGTCAAGGGTTATGCGACCTATCC
>JBGPYK010000600.1:0-2168 GCA_041493245.1 Methylomirabilia bacterium
AAAGGTGTCGATCTCCGCTTTCGTTCGCTTCTCGGTCACGGCGACGAGCAGACAGTCCGCGAGGCGCCGGTCGAAGGCCTTCAGCGGGATGCCGCCGAGGATCTTCGCCTTGGCTAAACGTGCGGCCACGCGCTCGGGAGGCTTCGGCAGCCGCAGCGTGAACTCCTTGAAGAAGGGCGCGTCGAACCGCAGCGAGACGCCGGGGACCTGGGTGAGGCGGTCGGCAGCGTAGTGGGCCTTCGCCGCCGACAGCTCGCCCACGCGCGCGAGGCCGCGCTTGCCGAGCGTGGCGAGGTAGATCGTGGCCATCAGCGCGCAGAGGGCGACGTTGGTGCAGATGTTCGAGGTCGCCTTGTCGCGACGGATGTGCTGCTCGCGGGTCTGGAGCGTGAGCACGAAGCCGCGGTGGCCGTCGCGGTCGACGGTGGCGCCGACGAGACGCCCCGGCATCCGGCGGACGAAGTCGTGCTTGGCCGCGAAGACGCCGAGATACGGGCCGCCGTAGGAGAGCGGGACGCCGAGCCCCTGCCCCTCGCCGACCACGACGTCGGCCCCGAGCCGGCCGGGCGCTTCGAGGACACCCAGGTTCACGGGATCGGCCACCACGACGAGCAGGGCGCCGGCGGCGTGGGCAATCTCCGCGGCGGCCGCGACATCCTCCACGCAGCCGTAGAAGTTCGGGGACTGGACGACGAGCGCCGCCGTGCGTGGACCGACGATCTTGCGCGCGGCCTCCGCGTCGAGGACGCCCTCGGGAGCGCCGACGTCGCGCACCCGGATCCCCGGCCCCTCGCAGTAGGTCGCGACGACCCGCCTGTAGCGCGGGTTGACGCCGCCCGCGAGCACGATCTCCTGCCGTCCCGTGGCCGCGCGCGCCATCAGCGCCGCCTCGGCCAGCGAGGACGCGCCGTCGTAGATCGACGCGTTGGCGACGTCCATCCCGGTCAGCTCGGCGATCATCGTCTGATACTCGTAGATGGTCCGGAGCGTGCCCTGGCTGGCCTCGGGCTGGTACGGCGTGTACGCCGTGAAGAACTCGCCGCGCGAGATCAGATGGTTGATGGGGCTCGGGATGTAATGGTCGTAAGCGCCGCCGCCCAGGAAGCACACGCAGGAGTCAGCGTCGGCGTTCTCCGCGGCGAGCGCTCCCAGATGACGCACCAGATCGCTCTCGGCGAGTGCCGGGCCCACGTTCAGCGGCCGCGCCAGTCGCGCCTTGGCCGGCACGCGCGCGAGGAGGTCCTCGATCGACGCGGCGCCGATGACCTCGAGCATCTCGCGCTGGTTCTGCGGCGTGTTAGGCAGGTAGCGCATCAGTGGCCGCCCTGGGCGATGAACTCCTCGTACTGCGCGGGCGTGAGGAGCTGGTCCCACTCAGACGCGTTGGAGGGCTTGACCACGATCATCCACCCGCGGCCGTAGGGATCCTGATTGACCGTCTCGGGCGCGGTCGGCAGCTCGCCGTTGACCTCGGTGACCTCGCCCGACACGGGCGCAAAGAGATCGGAGACGGCCTTGACCGACTCCACGACGCCGAAGGCCTGGCGCTGGCTCACCTTCGCGCCGACCTTGGGTAGCTCGACGAACACAACGTCGCCGAGCTGCTCCTGCGCGAATGCCGTGATGCCGACGCGGATGCGCTCGCCCTCCTTCTTCGACCACTCGTGATCACGCGTGTACTTCAGCTCCGCGGGAATGTTCGCCATTCCAGAATCTCCTAGGCCGGAATATTCATAAGCGGACAACGCTCGGGACCGTGATCGGTGCGTCGTTGTAGGGCGGGGGCTTGTCCCCCGCCGTCGACGTCGCAGGTTGCCGGCGGGGGACAAGCCCCCGCCCTACGGCATCTTCGGTACGCGATCGGGTTGAAGGCTCTGCCCATGACTCAACCCTGCTGGCGTTTGACCTTCGGTGGGTAGAACGGCGTGCGGACGACGCGGCCCGTCCGGGCCTGACCCCGGATCTCCACTCCCAGCTCGGTGCCGACGGCGGCGTGGGCCGACTCGACGTAGGCCAGCGCGATCGACCGGTCGACGGAGGGCCCGTACGATCCCGAGGTGATCACGCCGATCCGCCGGCCGTCCTTCACGACCGCGTACTCGTGGCGGGCGATCGACCGGTCGGCCATCTCGAGGCCGACCAGCCGGCGGCGCGGGCCCTCCGCGCGG